>CAYZJL010000352.1:0-1519 GCA_964478615.1 uncultured Zetaproteobacteria bacterium | reverse complement strand
TCTGCCTTGGAAAGGTTCATCGCCATTGCTTGCATGCACCGCTCAAGCCAACCATAAAATAAAAGAAAGAAAAGAAAGAAAGAAAGGGTCAAGTCTTGCAATACGACATTTAAAAGGATAGGTTTTAACAATGGCGAGACCACTCAGAGTAGAATTTCCCGGTGCTGTGTATCATGTCACCTCGCGCGGTAATGCGCAGGCGGACATATTTCTTGATGATACAGATCGGGAGATGTTCCTTCATACCATTGCCGGAGTGATTAGCCGCTTCGGTTGGGTGTGTCATGCATACTGTCTGATGGATAACCATTACCACCTGGTGATTGAAACACCGGGGGCAAACCTTTGCCTTGGTATGCGCCAGTTGAATGGTGTTTATACTCAGCGGTTTAATCGCCGCCATCATCGAGTCGGCCACATATTTCAAGGCAGGTATAAGTCGATTCTGGTGGAACGCGATGCATACCTGCTGGAGTTATGCAGATATGTCGTTTTGAATCCTGTGCGGGCAAATATGGTGGAGGATGTTCGCCAGTGGGCATGGAGCAGTTACTGCGCAACTGCTGGAATAATAAACACGCCTTCCTGGCTAAGTGTTGACTGGCTACTTTCACAATTTGGCAAGCAGCGACGGCGTTGCATGGAACGATATGCGCAGTTTGTTCAAGAGGGACAAAATCGAGCCAGCATTTGGGAGGAATTAAGTCAGCAGGTCTACCTTGGTGGGGATGCTTTTATTGAACAGATTAAATCGGAATTAAGTGGCAGGAATGATTTGACTGAGGTGCCAAGGGCGCAGTGGAAACAATCGGGGCGAAGCCTGGATGAATATGCGGATGATGCTGGTGACCGAAACAATGCAATGGCGCTGGCCTATCTGGAGGGTGGTCATCGAATGAATGAGATAGCCAAACGGTTTGGCGTTCACTACGCTACGGTGAGTTGAGCTGTAAAGAAACAGGAAGAAGAAAGAAATGTATGATTGCAAGACCTGACCCAGCCTAGTACTGCCGCGCATCCTTCAGTGCGATTTCGGGATAAATCCCAAGCGCCAGCGTCCGCTGACGTCCATCAAAGCAATAATTCCATCGCCAATACTTGCCCCCGCGATTATTTACGAGCAGAAATAGCCCATGCGAATCTGTCAATTTAATCTGCCGTTTCCCCTCCGGGCAACTCGCCCGCCGGCACGCCAAATCACTAAGCAAAATCAAAAACGTGGTACAAATCGTTTTTTGTGTACCATGTATTAATAGTTGCATAAGTTCATTCACAGGAATGTTGTCCATCATATGCAATTTAGCCTTTTTTACTGAACAGACTTATGCAACGATTAATACCATAAAATGTACCATCATTCGGCGCGGCTTGAGGCGAATTATCCCGAACAACAAAAGCCACGAAAAGGAGATAAACCATTGAAAAACAAGGAATCCCAAACATCAGCGAACCCCTCCAAAATGCTGGTTGGAGGCAGGGGCGAGAATCGAACTCGCGAATAAAGGATTTGCAATCCTCC
>CAYZJL010000351.1:0-1535 GCA_964478615.1 uncultured Zetaproteobacteria bacterium | reverse complement strand
CGGTGGCAAGCCATCAAGAAGTGTTTTTTGAGATGAATAGATTCCAGAAGATATTAGCGAAAATGAAGCGATGGCTAAAGCGAAGTCATTCGCAACAGGTCGAGGTGCGCACCTTTGTTGGTGATTTTGTGGCGCAAAGAAAGGGGCACGATCAGTCAGCAGGCTACGATGATTATCTGAAATATGCCGAATCATCACAGCGATTGCGACTTGTTTCTTCAGATGTTTTTCGGCTTGAAGACGGTAAGCGGTTGAACCGTTCCAGAGAAAGTAGCCCCGATGGAATTGAACAGTTTAATCAGAGTATTGCTGTCTATTGCAGTGATTTCGCAAGATATGTGGCGGTGTTGCGCAGTCAAATGAAGTGACCACAATAAGGATGATAGGAGATAGATATGCCTGATACAAAAGGAAAGCTGACCCGAGGGTTGGAATCAATTGGCGATTTTTTGGAAGATATGTCTTCACTTGAGGTGCAAACCTATACCGGCTCAATTGATGTTGCCGTCAATACAGCGTTAGGTGATGATGGAAAACTTAAAAGTATTACAGACCTGCTGGCTGCTGCAAAAGCCACGGATAATAATCTGAAGTTATGTGCAGTGACCAAGATGATGTGTGATGGTGATGCCATTAATCTGGTGCCTGAGGGTGACTTTAAAGAACACGTTCAGAAAGTGCATGCCGCATCGGTGAAGGCAGGTATCGATACTCGGCATGGACTGCTTGCATTGTTTGGCGGCATGGTTGGGCTTAGCTCGAATAAATAATGCCGCAGTGTGTCGATTTAACGACTTCTCCGGCTTGCCTGATTGATTTGCACACTGAAGAGGACATGGTCGAACAATATGGTTTGTTAGAGAAGGCCATGATTCAAGCTGGTGATGATCAAATCATTACGCCGTTGCCTGAATCAAATCCTGGCGAGTCCAGTTCTGCATATTCAAATTCCCGCTTAAAAGTGATTGCTAATAGGCTTTTTTTGCTGGGTTATCTTGATCATGATGTTGTACCTTCACAGCTTGATGCAAGCTACCAGGCTGGAGTGAAGCTGTTTCAACACGATGCCTTCGGCGTAAGCAGCCTCAAGGCCGATGGTTGGGTGGGCGAAAAAACCTGGTTGGCACTGCAAGAGATGATCAGCTTTGAGGAGCCATCAAATCTTGAAAAATGGTTTGCTGCAGATAAACCCTGCCCTGCATTGATTCGAGCTGCATATCTCAGGCTTTATGCGCTGGGCTTGGTTTCCCGGGCTCCAGGTCATCGAAAAACCATGGTTACGATTGATGTGTTAAACAATGCATTGGTTGAGTTTTCAACGCTTGCTAAGGTGTTGGGGTGGGCGGATGCAGCGCGTTTAAATGGGGCGAGTTTGTTAACGCTTGGATTGCTATTTGATCAGGATGAAATGGTGTCTAGACTTGCTTCAGGCAGTATTCCTAAAGGCATTGATAGCAAAAAAACAATCAAACCCTTTATTATTGGCATGGCAAAAATAGAGCTGTGGTTGATCGGCTATAATATTCGCCCCAAAG
>CAYZJL010000350.1:0-1556 GCA_964478615.1 uncultured Zetaproteobacteria bacterium | reverse complement strand
CCATTTTATTTATTATCGAATACATCCTGCGCTTGTACTCTGCCCGCAATGCTTTTGCGTACGCCTTCAGCTTTTATGGCATCGTTGATCTCGCCACCCTGCTGCCCCTGCTCATTTTTGGTGACACCAACACCGTCATTCGATTACTGCGTGTATTCCGCCTGCTCAAATTAATTCGTTATTTGCGCGCCCTGCATTTGTTTGTTTCATCGCTGAAAGATGTCTTTGAAATCATGGCTGTGGTCATTGCCGGTATTATTATCATTGTGATGATTTCCGGTAATCTGATTTATTTTCTGGAACCTCAAAACATCGCCAATGCCTTTGAAGGATGCTGGTGGTCGCTGGTCACCATGACCACAGTCGGCTACGGTGACATTGTTCCACATAGCGCTGCTGGACGGGCTTTGGCTTCGGTATTAATCATTATCGGTCTGACCATGTTCGCCATGCTGACTGGCACCATTTCTGTCAAAGTGAACCATGCCCTGTCCTATCAACGCGAATGCGACGACTGTCAGCGCAAGGTGGCGCAAGAGTTCATCTATTGTCCATTCTGTGGTTCCAGCCAACAACATCAGGAAAAGGATGCACATGTCAGCGATAGGCCTGAGCCTTAACCCTCCATTCCTTCAACAGCGAACACATTCACAGCCAAGGTAAATTGCGTCATCATTGGCGCATGACACTGCACACGCTTCCACATATCACGATTGAAACCGCCAGTAAGCCGCAAGCCAGCATCATCTGGCTGCATGGCCTCGGTGCAGATGGACATGATTTTGAATCCATTGTCCCGCAACTGAATCTACCCGACGATCTGGCGATCCGTTTCATTTTTCCCCATGCTCCATCCATACCCGTCAGCCTCAATGGCGGTTACATCATGCCTGCATGGTATGACATCAAACAGAATGATCTCGGTGTTGAACACGATCGCCACGGCATTCAACAGTCCAGTCAATCCATACAACTGCTTATCGATCAGGAACAAATGCGCGGCATCGCATCGAATCGCATTATTCTTGCAGGCTTTTCCCAAGGGGCTGCCATGGCGCTGCATGTCGGCCTGCGTCAAAGCAAGCCACTGGCCGGCATCATGGCACTCTCCGGTTATTTGTTGTTACCCGATGAAAGCACTCTCTGGCAACCCGATAGTAACAACACCCCCATCTTCATGGGACACGGCATACACGACCCTGTGGTGGCGTTCGGGCTCGGAGAGAGCACCTATCTCAAACTGCAATCCCATGATTATAACATCGCATGGCACAGCTATCCGATGGAGCACAGCGTTTGCCCCGAAGAGGTTCGGGATATCTCCCGCTGGATTCAACAAATACTAAACAAATCATCATAAAATAATCACGCTCTTGCGGTGTAAGCATACGCACCGTACTATCCGCCGCCCTTGAAAAGAGGACTGGAGAGATGTCTGAGTGGTTGAAGGAGCACGCCTGGAAAGCGTGTGTGTCTTAACGGGCACCGAGGGTTCGAATCCCTCTCTCTCCGCCAGTTGAAAAACCTATATCACACTATAAAAGCCAGTAACCCTT
>CAYZJL010000349.1:0-1562 GCA_964478615.1 uncultured Zetaproteobacteria bacterium | reverse complement strand
TCTGCGGCATTTGTGCATCCTGCACGTCACAGCTACAGAGAGGAGAATCGAAAAACTAGCCACTGATTCCACGCATGAACGCTGATTATTTTCCTGCTCTGAAAGAGAATTGCGATAAAACCTGGTGTATATCATCAGGAAAAGCGATGCGCATGCAGGTGAAGAAGGGTAGTGTATTATTTCGTGATGGCGATAGCTGTAACGGTTATGTGCTGGTTCGGTACGGGTGCAGAAGAGATGGGATTACCCCAGCATTTTCTGTATATTTTGGCTAAGGGATCTATAGCTCACAGGCTTGGTCAATACAGTGCTATTTTCTACCTGTTCATCACTACCAAGCACATGACCTTTATCGTAGCCCGTAACAAAGATTATCGGCACATTTGAATTTAACTGTCTCAAGCGCAATGCCAGTTTGACTCCACCAAGGTGTGGCATGACCACATCTAGTATAACAATGGCAATATCATGCTGATGCACTTTGAATATTTCAACAGCTTGCAAGCCATCCTCTGCCTGCAACACCTTGTATCCCAGCGTCTCCAGAACCTCTGCAGTTGTCTCTCGGACATGTTGTTCATCATCAGCCAGTAGTACAAGTTCACCATGGCCTTCCGAAGCCGTTTCCTCCTGATGCGCTGTATAAGCAACCTCTTTTGATTCTAATAGCGGAATATAAATGTGGAAGGTTGAGCCTTCATCTTCGTGGCTTTCTACTTCAATGAAGCCCTGATGGGTTTTGATCGCACCAAACGCCATAGCCAAGCCAAGGCCAGTTCCTTTACCTTGTTCCTTGGTACTAAAAAAGGGTTCAAACAGATGTTTGATCTGATGCTTTGGAATTCCACAACCATTGTCTTGCACGCTTAAACGAGCGTAAGGTTTGTTTGAATAATTGGGGGAGTTTTTAATGAAAACATCACTAGCCTGGCATACTTCAAGCTTGATCGTTATCTGTGGGTTATCTGTATTCTCAAGTGCATCGCGGGCATTGTTAACCAGGTTCATCAACACCTGATGAAGCTGAGTGGCATCCCCCTTGATCAGCAGATCACCGGAGCAAATTTCCTGATGCAGTCTGATATTCTCCGGCACCGATGCTTGAAGCAGTTTCATAGCCTCTTTGGTGAAAGGGCTGAGTGGAAGGCTCTGCATGCTTACCCTGTCTTTACGTGCAAAGGTGAGCAGTTGCTGGATCATATCGGCAGCACGCATAGAGAGCTGTTCAATGTTGGCAAGCTTTTGCACAACATCAGGCTTATCCTGAACCTGTTTCGTTGCCAGATATAGGTTGCCAGTAATACCTGCTAACATGTTATTGAAATCATGCGCAATTCCGCCAACAAGTGTACCTACTGCCTCCATTTTCTGAGCCTGATGAAATTTATCTTCCATCTCTTTCAGCTCACTAATATCGGTATGTGAAGCAACAAAATGAGTGATATTTCCCTCATTATCAAAAATTGGGGCAATATTCAGCATGGCCGGAAATGAGCTACCATCCTTTTTTTCATCGATGATACTGCTACACCAAACTTTTCCACTCGTAATAGTTTTCCAGG
>CAYZJL010000348.1:0-1577 GCA_964478615.1 uncultured Zetaproteobacteria bacterium | reverse complement strand
CTGCTGAGGCACCTAATCCTATTGTGAATAATTTAACGATTTTTCCTGATATTGAAAAACGGCTGGAGGCCTTTGTTCGAACGGGTCACGGGATTATAGTATTTGCCGGTGGTGTTGGAACGGCCGAGGAAATTCTATATCTACTGGGCATTCTGCTGCATCCAGAAAACAGGCAGATACCGTTTCCACTCATATTGACCGGGCCGGAATCAGCCAGAGCTTATTTCAGACAGGTTGATGCGTTTATCGCTTTAACGCTGGGTGAAGAGGCGCAAGGGCGTTATCAGATCATCATTGATGACCCGGTTCTGGTGGCACAGCGCATGCGGGCAGGTGTTGATCAGGTGCGCGAGTATCGGAAATCAATCGGTGATGCTTATTATTTCAACTGGAGTTTGATGATTGATCATGCCTTTCAGCAACCTTTTGTTCCGACCCATGAAAATGTGCGCTCCCTAGCACTGCATAAAGATCAACCTGGCTATCTGCTGGCGGCAAACCTGCGACGGGTATTTTCAGCCCTGGTGGCCGGTAATGTAAAAGATGAGGGCATACGAGCCATTGAACAGTATGGTGATTTTGAAATTTGCGGCGATTCGAGCGTCATGGAGCCGGTTGATCGTTTGTTGAATGCATTCGTGGAGCAAGGCCGCATGAAGATGACTGCTGACAGTTATCGTCCATGTTATAAAATCATTTAAGCAGCCTGGCGGGGGAGTCGGTTTGCATAAAGCTGCTTATTCAGAACCTTTTTGATAATCCTCAATTGTCTTCATGGATAGATTGTAATGATAGTTGATTTGTTCGCTGCAATAACGATGCTCAGTTGCAATCGGGCAGCTAAGACGAGAAACACACTGGGATTTACAGCGTGAATCGTGCTCTGATCGATACTCCATGCATTGCTGTAGTGATAAGTCGCCAGCCTGCAGGGCATTAGCCGGACAGGCCGGGATGCAGTTTTTCTCTTCACAGCTAAGACAAGGTGATGCCGCATCCATGGCTGTAGTCGATGTTAAGTCAGTATTTGCCAGTACAACCACTCGATAGGCATACCACGATCCATATTCAGCATTGATGCCGATGCGAAAGGGTGATGCATGATGCCATCCGGCCAGCCTTCCCAATGATTGAAGTGGAATGTTTCGAACCGGGCTCGGGTATAATTGATGATAACTGCAACCTGCTTGCTCCTGTCTGAAATAGTTCTGCACGACATCGATTGAGAAGCTGTCAATGGGGTTATTATCTTGAAGGAACGGTGATTGCTGTAGTGCTTGCCACATATCTTTTCCACCATGGCCAAATACTAGAACCTGTTTGTATTGGGCGAGCTCTGTTTCATCCAACTGAATGTGTTGGATAATCTCGGCCGGCAACGTATCTAAATCAAAAACCGCCAGCATGTTTAAACCGGCGTTCAATAACAGAGGACTTTCGATATGATTCAAAATGACATCTCCCAAGAGTTTCCGGCAATGCTATTCAGCTAACTACTGAATGTGGAGAGGGTATATCAGTTTATTGCGCGACAATTACGGTGTCCGGTCAGCGACAATTAGCTTGTCCGGTTTGAA
>CAYZJL010000347.1:0-1579 GCA_964478615.1 uncultured Zetaproteobacteria bacterium | reverse complement strand
GTATATAAACATTGTCGCCAAAACGTAAAGCATGGCCTGCACACCAGGTATCCAATACTTGCTCCTGCATCTCGGCGGGCAAACTACAGCCTTGCTCACAATGCAAACGTGATAATGCCTTATAACCCGCATAATTTGCGGATAAAACAGCGCCGCTTAGCCCCAGAGACACCAAAGGCATCTGTTTATTGAATAGATTGCCCATATGAGAACGCTGGCTGAGCAATCGTATGACACCTTCTCGGTCACCATCATAGCCATCTTCATCCAATTGCCGCATTTCAAAACGGGCCTGCATACGCTCGCCATTGGCATGGGTGAATATACCTTTTTGCGCAATGGTAAACAGATTACAAATATGCAAATCCTCCAGAGCATGACGCTTGGTCTCAAGAAAGTCGCGCCACTTCACACCTATCAAATGCTGCCGCGAAAAGCCGGTCATTTGCTCCACATTGGCACCTAATTTGCAAATTTCATCGTTCTTATCAATCATGATATACACTTCATCTTGCTCTAACGCACGCGCAAACATGATGCGCTGTATGCTATTGCTTTCCAGCCTTTCTGCAGGTGAGTTTATCGCGCTCACATTACGGATGAATTTTTGTAACCACTGACCTGAATACATAATCCCTCTCCTTCTGAATATATTACGTCTCGGAATGAACTGTTCGCGCAGTACCCGACTGCATGCGTTGAGAAATATTCGTCATCAATTGTTGCACTTGAAAACTGGCACTTTCTTCATGCTTCAATGTCTGATTAACAGCAACAGACATGCATGGTATAAAAACAGAAACACTTGTACCTTGCTCAGGCTGGCTGGATATATGCATCAGACCCTGACTTGCATTGACAATACTCAATACGGACTTCAGCCCATAACCGTGATTGAAACCTTTTTCAGAATGCAATGACACAGGATCATTCATAAACCCTTCTGCATCCATTCCACATCCCTGATCGTCCACCTTGATACATATATATTGACCAGCAGGACGTGGTTCCGAACTAAGAAAGGACTCAACATCGTGTTGCTTCAATTCCACTTGAGTAAGCCCGATACTCAAAATGCCACCGTGTTCACGCATACTTTCCATGCCATTTTTCATCACATTCAACAACATACGATTCAGTTGCAATGCTGCACAATAAACGTTGGGGATATTTGCATCGATATTTATCGAGAACTCAACCGACTCCGGCAATAAAGGTGAAGCCATATCACAACAGACATACACCGCCTCCGCCACATCACTGATGCAATCGCTGCCCAGCAACGTATCATGATATGCACTGTCACATAACATCGATCCTTGCAGCACCGCCTGACGCAGGCAGTCAAGCTGATGATGAACCGCTCCTTCTCCTAAGCCCAAGCTGCTATGACTATGTAGTATTTTTTCCAGTATGCGAATCCGCCCAGAGATAACACACAGAACATTACGCATATCATGGGTAAGCTCATTGGCATATAAACTCGGCTGTGGGTGATCAGTTAATGTGTCCATAGGCTGAATGATGGCGGTTCAAATAAAATTCGGTATCGCATGATAGGATTAACATGGTGCTAATG
>CAYZJL010000346.1:0-1585 GCA_964478615.1 uncultured Zetaproteobacteria bacterium | reverse complement strand
CAACACAAGCGTTTCGTCGCCAATACCAACATACGGATGCGCTCATCATTGACGATCTTCAATTTATTGCAGGCAGAGCGAATATCCAGGAGGAACTGCTCTGCACCTTCAATGCTCTGTATGATCTCAAAAAACAGATCGTATTGACGTCTACTTTCCCACCGGACGATTGCGCCAAATGGAGTGCAAGCATGCGTGCTCGTTTCACATCAGGTCTGATTACGGAAATGAAAATACCAACCCTTGAAACAAGACTTTCGATCCTGGCGAAAAAAGCCGAGGCGTCCGGGTTCTCGTTGGATGATGATGTCGCCCACTTGCTGGCTTCCCGATTCACCACAGACATCAGAGAACTTGAAGGCGCATTGGTCAGGCTTACCGCCTATGCATCACTGACACGTAAAACAATCAATCTGGATTTTGCCAAACATGTTCTGAGGGATCTTTTTCAGGAATAGCCTTGTTCAAGACTGGAGAATGAAGGGTCAATCAAGAAATCCGAGTATAAACTTTACTGGATAATTATCACCTATGGCAAGTCCGTAACCAAGGCAACTTTGGTGGCACTCTGCGTATGGCACTTACTTGGTCACCTGATGGAATGCGCGGAACAAGAGCCTTGCTCCTCATAAACCGATAAAACCAATGGGTTTTCTCACCGAGTATAATGATTCCACTCCACCGAGTGGTACGCGATGGGTTGTAGTCGTTTTATGGAAATATTGTTGTATGCATGGCCAACTCCTGCGGACATTCGGATCCGTGCTTTGCTCACTGGCACTATATTCCTCATTCATCCAGGTATCGGTAGCCGTATAGATGTCACCTGATCGTTTCTTCTCTTCATGATCACGCAGAGACATCATATAAAAACACAAATCAAATCTCGGCACCGCCACAACCATCCCCAAGACACCGTTTTCATCTGCCAGCTTACACATCGCCAATTCATGTGCCGTCACATAAGTTAGTGCAACCACTACAAGCGTGATCATTCCAACCAACCGCATCCCGAATATAGATATCGCAGACCTGCCCATCTCTTTAATCCATTTCTGTTCCATGCAGACCTCCTGTGTTTGCGGACATTTAACCATGAGCAAAGTCATCTGGTGTCGCATGCGAACGTGATTGTTGCGCAACACCTCGCCCAAATCTTCAAAAGACATTAAATGTCGTAGCTTCTGCTATACTTATGGCATGCCGATAGCGAAAAAATGAAAGGAGCGTTTCATGCAGGTTGATCAACAGTCGAAAGAAGAAAAATGCAGCCACGATACTTTGGTCCGGCAGTGGCAATTACTCCGTATGATTCCACGCCACCCTGCTAAAATATCACCCACCGAACTGGTCAATCGCTTAAACGAAATGGAATTTCGCGTCTATCCACGAAAGATACAGCGTGACCTGAATTTGCTCGCAACACTATTCCCGATTGAGTCTGACACTCGAAGCAAACCTTATGGGTGGTATTGGCCAAAAGATGTTCATAGTATGGATGTGCCAGGCATGGATTCACACACGGCGCTGGCATTCTGGCTGGCCAAACAACATCTCGAAGCGCTATTGCCCACTGCCACCGCTC
>CAYZJL010000345.1:0-1590 GCA_964478615.1 uncultured Zetaproteobacteria bacterium | reverse complement strand
AAGGAGTCTTCCTCTTTTGGATTAAGTTGTTCGGAAATTGTAGAATCCAAGTCACGCAATGGTTTCATTGCTCATGGCTTGGTAGCCTGTTTAAAGGGTATTATTTGGGCACCATCCCTCAAACTATCAAGGTAGTCAGCCCATTGTTGCATCATTCGCTTTCGCTCCGGCAGGTGTTGTGCATGGTTGTAGGCAGCCTTTACCTTGTTGCCCTCACGGTGGGCAAGCTGGCGTTCGATAACATCAGACTTCCAGCCCTGTTCATGCAACATAGTGGAAGCCATAGCCCGGAACCCATGACCACAAATATCTGTTTTTTCATACCCCATACGGCGCAAGGCAGCATTTACGGTATTTTCACTCATCGGACGGCTATCTGTTCGCACACTGGGAAACACATAATAACCAGTGCCAGTTAGTGACTGTATTTCTCGCAATACTGATACAGCCTGCGCCGATAGTGGCACAATATGCTTTACCTTCATTTTCATTTTATGGGCAGGAATGCGCCATTCAGCAGCTTCAAGATCTATCTCTCTCCATTCGGCATGCCTCAACTCGCCAGGACGAACAAATACATACGGGGCAAGCTGCAAGGCACAGCGGGTAATGAATGAGCCTTGGTAACCAGCAATTGCACGAAGCAACTCACCTACTCTTTTTGGGTCAGTAATGGTGGCCATGCTTTTATGCACAACAGGCAATAAAACATCGTCGCTCTTTATATCCTGGCATGGATTGCGTTTTGCAGCTCCTTCGGAAATAGCGAAGCTGAATACCCTGCTAATGTTCGCCTTGATTCTGTGAGTGGTCTCAATTGCTCCCCGGCTTTCAATCCGGCGCAACACCTCTAGGACTTCCGGTGCTTCAATGCTCCATGCTGGCTTGGCACCCAGCCATGGGAAAACATCTTTTTCCATCTGTTTCATGACACGTGCGGCATGATTTTCTGACAGCTTTAGACTTCTTCTTGCATGCCACTGTCTGGCGACAGCCTCAAACGACCCTGCAACCGGTTCGCCTCTTTTGATACAACGGTCACGTTCCAGCTTGGCGGCCTGCTGTTCCTTCTTTGCTTTGCGCTGTTCGCTTGGGTCTAGGTCTTTATCTATCAGGTGCCATGCCTGATCAGCCTTAACCCTTGCCCGCTTCAATGTCACTCTATCATACACACCCAACGATAAGGTTTTACGTTTGCCTTCAAAGGTATAATCCAGACGCCACCACTTAGCACCATCTGGCCGCACCAGCATATACAGCCCGCCACCATCAGAAATGCGATAAGTTTTATTTTTTGGTTTAGCCGTGCGAATGCTTATGTCTGATGCGATAAGGTGCTTTGCCATTGCAGTAACCTCCAAACCAAATGCAGTAACTCTGCATCTCGATTTTCTGAAAACATGGGTTACTGTACCAGTTACTGCATAATATGTCGAATGTTACTGCATACTATAGGACATTAACGGACAATAGGATATTAAAAAAGCCAGCAACCGCAACGATTACTGGCTCTTATGGGTCTTTCTCAAACCCTCTTTTGGTGGAGGCGGCGGGGTTCGAACCCGCGTCCGAAAATCATCAGCCTGTGGT
>CAYZJL010000344.1:0-1620 GCA_964478615.1 uncultured Zetaproteobacteria bacterium | reverse complement strand
GCCTGTCGGCCAGGGCAATCGCATGAAAACATTAAAAGCATTTACCGCAGAGTACACACTGCGGCTACATTAGTCGTGAAGCCAGCTAAAGTCGTCGGATAAAGAACCGACAGACATAAAGGCTTTACGTTTTTAGGAGCCGCAATCATGTCGAAGAAGAAAAAAGCATACTCATACATCCGATTTTCAACACCGGAACAACTTAAGGGCGATAGCCTGCGCCGTCAATTAGAATCCAGCCGTAAATATGCAGCAGAGCACAATCTTGTGCTGGATGAATCCCTGCGCGATATGGGTGTCAGCGCATTCAAGGGAAAGAACGCCACCGAAGGCGCACTCAAGAGGTTTATGGAACTGATTGATGCCGGACAAGTTGAGCAAGGTTCAATCCTGATTCTGGAAAGCCTTGATAGACTATCACGCCAGCAGGTGTTTTCTGCTCTGTCGCTGTTTTCATCCATTCTGGCCGCCGGTGTGGAGGTCGTCACCCTTGCAGATGGCCAGCATTACACAGCAGACAGTATCAATGATGTTGGCCAGCTTGTGTTCAGCCTGATTTCCTTAAGTCGCGCCCACGATGAGTCGGCTATGAAATCCAAACGGGCGGAAGCCAGTTGGGATATGCGCCGCCAACGCGCCATTGAGAAAAAGATTCCGGCGACAGGTCGTGCTCCATACTGGTTACGCCTTGCTGATGACAAACAGGGCTTTGAAACCATCCCCGAACGGGTGGCTATTGTGCACAAGATTTTCAAGATGGTCATTGCCGGTACAGGCCAGCGCAAAATAGCATCCATGTTCAATGAACAAGGCATTGCTCCTTTTGGTGTTTCGGCTATGTGGTATCCATCCTATATTGCCAAGGTGATCAACAACCGTGCCGTATTGGGCGAATACCAACCCAAACAGAACAAAATCCCGTTGGGTGATCCAATTACAAACTATTATCCTGCTATCATATCCGAGGATGATTTCTATAAGGCGCAAGCCACCAAGAGAAGCAAAGTGCCCTATGCTTCCGGCAGAAAGGGAAAGAGCTTTGCAAACCTGTTCACTGGCATGTGCAAGTGTCTGGAGTGTGGCACCACATACAGAATGCAGTCCGGTCACTTGAAATGCGATAGTAACTATATGTCCGCAGGTTGTGATTGTAACAAGCGATGGAAATATAGCGGTATTGAAAATGCCGCACTGTTGATTCTGAAAGATGAAATCGATTGGTTTTCAGCCTTTGGCGGGCAAAGTGATTCCAGACAAAAGCTGGAATCTGATTTGAAAGCATTACAGGGTAGATTGATGGCGTCGGAAAAGCAGGTTAGCCGTTTTGCAGAGCTATTCAGCATGGTCGATGATGTTTCCATACTGGGTGATGCCCGTATCCGTTACATGCGAGCCATGAAAGAGGTTAGCCAGATTCAACAGGATATTGAGAACAAGGAAGCGGAACTGCGAATATTTACGCCAGCACAAAAGAACGTAGAACGATTAAATCGAATCTTTTTTAAACTAGCCTCCGAAACTGATGCCTCTGCCTTGTACCAACTGCGTGCACAGATAAATACGATTTTGCGTGATGCCGGTCTGACACTCTACTTCAATCAACATGGCGTGTATTACTAC
>CAYZJL010000343.1:0-1630 GCA_964478615.1 uncultured Zetaproteobacteria bacterium | reverse complement strand
CGGCCAAGCTGCTTGCACTTCAAGCCTTGCATGAGCAGTTGCAAGGACTCGATGTAGTGCAGCGTGTCGAAGATATTTTTACCTTGCGCAGTTTGCGTGGAGAGCCTGCGCAAGGGGATCAGTCTGTTGGAGTTCCGTCTGTTGGAACTCAGTCAGTTGAAGTCCAGTCCGGTGGTGAGCAGAGTGGTAGTGGGCAGAGGGCTAGTGGGCAGGGGCATGGAAAACCCGCACGCATCAGCTCACAGTTGTTAATGGATCATGTGCCGGATAATCAGCTTGAAATCGATCAACTGAAAAAAGATATACTCTACAATCCATTGATTAAGGGGAATCTTGTTTCAGCCACGGGTGAAGAACTGGTCTTGATGGTCACGCTGAAGCCGGATGCCATGCAACAGCGCTCGAATGAGGAAATATATGCTGCGCTGCAAGGCGTTATAGCACCATCGGCGACTCATTTTGAGCGCCTGTTTCAAATGGGTTCACCACGTATTCAGATGGAAATGAAACAAACGCTATTCTCAGATATGCGCACGCTTGCGCCCCTTTCTGCGGCTGTGTTATTGCTGGTGATTCTGTTGTTTATGCGCAGTGCGGCGGCGGCATTCATTCCGTTGTTAACCGCCTCCATCAGCTTGATCTGGACGCTCGGCATGATGGGCTGGTTTGGCATCCCGGTGAATATTCTCAGTGCTATGCTGCCGACGTTGATCATTGTGATTGGTTCGACCGAAGACACACATTTGATTGCAACCTTTCTGGCCGCAAAACAACAGTACCCGCAGCAGGATACGCAGTTCTGTGTGCAGCAGATGTTGAAAAAAATGACCTTGCCCTTGCTGCTGACGGTACTGACAACGGTGCTCGGTTTTGCCGGTAATATCTTTAGCAGCATGGATATGATTCGTGATTTTGCCATCGCATCGAGTTTTGCCATGTTGGCCAATGGTCTGATTACGCTGATGTTGGTGCCTGTCCTGCTGAATATGCTGGGTAAATCCAGCTGGCGAAAAAACAAGGTTGTGGGGGAAGGCTGGTTCTCAAGCATGGTGTTGAAATTGAATCAACAGTCACATCTCTTGCTGCAACGCTTGGTACTGGCTGCAACATTCGTGTTATGTGTTTTCTTTTTGTATGAGGCATCCAAGCTCTATGTCAGCAATGATCCGATGTCGTATTTTAAACAGGATCAAGCCTTGATCCAGGATGCCAATGCGGTGAATGCCCATTTAGCAGGCATCAAGACCTTCTTTATCAGCATTGAGTCGGATAGGGATCAGGCTTTTCTCAGACCGAAAAATTTGCAAAAACTGGCCGACATCGAAAGCTTTATCGAACGTCAGGCGGTATTTGATCGCAGTCTTTCACTGGTCGATTACATGAAAGTATTAAATCGCGAGTTTCATGTTGGCGATGAGCATTGGTATAAGGTACCTGATAGTAAAGCCATGGTATCGCAGCTGTTATTGTTTATGCATCGCCAGGAATTAAAACACTATGTCAGCCATGATTATCGCCGTGCTGTGATTGTGGTGCGTCATCATATCAGTGATTCCAATATCCTGAACCGCAATATCGCAGAATTACGGCAAGTGGCACAGGAAATTGCCGGTGCGGATATGCAGGTGTT
>CAYZJL010000342.1:0-1635 GCA_964478615.1 uncultured Zetaproteobacteria bacterium | reverse complement strand
ATCAGGTGATCATCTACACCTATAATCGCACCGGCGCAGAGGCATGGTTGCAAAAAATACAAAGCAAGCTACATCGTTTTTCCAATCTGAGTATTTTCAACATCGACGATACCACGATTGCCGCAATGGCCGAATTCAGCCAACGCAACATGCAACTCCAGTTCACCATTGCCGATGGCACCACCCTGCTCTCCGACGGCGAACAGTCGCTGGAAATCACGCCAACGCGCAGCAAATAGAACATGCCTGTCCGTATTGATAAATGGCTGTGGGCCGCCCGCTTTTTCAAAACGCGTGGTTTAGCAACCGAGATGGTCAACGGCGGCCATGTGCAAATCAATGGTGAACGCGTTAAAGCATCCAAAACCGTTCAGCCCGGCGATGAACTGCGCATTCAGCGTGCTGAGGAATTATTCATCGTCATGGTGACCGCTCTGGCCGAAAAACGCGGCTCTGCCGCCGTGGCGCAAACCCTGTATCAGGAAACAGAACAGAGCATGGCGAATCGGGAAGAGCAGCGACAACTACGCAAGCTTAATAAATCCCCTGCCCCGGACAAACGCCCGGATAAAAAAGCTCGTCGGCATATTATTCGATTCACCAAAAGAGCAGAATAACCAGAAAGAACACCTTCAGATGATGTCATTTCACGGTTGAACCTGGTGCCGCGTGCTTTACTTACACACTGGAAGCATTATTATTGTGTGTAACTCGATAGTGGAGGCAGACACATGGCTACGAACCTTGCAATTGATGATGGACTCATTGAAGAAGCTAAAACCATTGGCAATCATCGTACAAAAAAAGGCGCTGTTACCGAAGCGCTACAAGAATATATTCAACGAAAAAAGCAGCTGGAAATCATGAGCATCTTCAACGCTATTGATTACGAAGAAGATTATGACTACAAACAACAACGCGCTAAACAATGAAAATTCTTGTTGATACCTGCATTTGGTCGTTGGCGCTAAGAAGAAACAGCCCGCAACAGGATAAGTACACTGATGAACTGACAGAGTTAATCAAAGAAGTTCGGGTTCAATTAATCGGCCCTGTTCGGCAAGAGCTGCTTAGCGGCATCAAAACACCCCGGCAGTTTTCACTGCTCAAAAACCATCTTGAAGCCTTTGATGATTTAAAGCTGGAAAGAGAAGATTACGAACTGGCTGCGGGATATTTTAACACAGCCCGCACCAAAGGCATTCAAGGCTCTAATACTGATTTTCTGATTTGTGCGATTTCCGCAAGACGAGAAATGCCGATATTCACCACAGACAACGATTTTATTCATTATCAATCGGTTCTGCCTGTAAGACTTCATGAGATACGAATATAATGGGATCGGGTGCATTGAATTAAACATCTAATGATGTATTACTTGATGTATCAATTCGTAACTGATGGAGTTTCTAATGCGAACAACTTTGAATTTAGATGATGCGCTGATTGAAAAAGCCTTTCGCCTGACCGGCGTGAAAGAAAAATCCGCCCTGGTTCGCGAAGGATTGAAAGCACTGGTCGAGCGGGAAAGCGCCCGCAGGATGGCGCAAACTGGAAGCTCAGAACCAGAGCTGGAAATGCCCCCGCTGCTAAATATATGGAATAGCATGGGTGGAAGCACGCGCCCTTTCATAA
>CAYZJL010000341.1:0-1666 GCA_964478615.1 uncultured Zetaproteobacteria bacterium | reverse complement strand
GATTAAGATGTACTTTCCGAATCAAGGGAGAGTCGTATGTCACGATAAAGTTACAGAAAAAATTCAAAGTTCGGGTTGCCCTCGATGCGTTCAAAGGCCAAAAGACGGTTAGCGAGATAGCTTCGGAGTATAAAATCCATTCCACTCAGGTTGCCCTGTGGAAGAAGAAAGGACTGGAAGGCATGGCGAAGTCATTCACACGGGGCAAGAGCCATGAGGTAGAGAGTCTTGAGAGTGAGCGTGATCGTTTGTACCAAAAAGTTGGCCAGCTCCAGGTTGAGGTGAACTGGTTAAAAAAATTACAGAGCCGGTGAGATGAGCGTGCCGGAGAAACGATCATGCATCGCATAGGCCCACAAGGACTTGAGCATATCGCGTCAGTGTGAGTTGATTGATCTGCCGCGATCCAGTTACTACCGACCGGAATTACAAGGTGAGAGCACAGAGAATCTAATACTGATGCGTCTGATTGACGAAGAATAATGCACCACCCGTTCTATGGCGCGCGAAAGATTCGAGACTGGCTTATCAAGAAGGTTATGATGTAAACCGTAAACGAGCGCAGCGTTTGAAGTAACGGCGCCAGGCATGAATTATTGAGTTATTCACATCTGCCACCTTCATGCATGCTGTATCCGGGCAGCGGCAATAACTGGATGCGGCCGTTGCTCCGCTTGCCAAAGATCATAGGCAACCTGCATATTCAGCCAGGAATCAGGCGAGGTTCCCAACCATTGGGCAAGACGCAGAGCCATATCGGGGCTGATGCCTGATTTTCCATTGATAATTCTGGAGAAGGTCACCCGTGTCACCCCAAGCTGTTTGGCGGCCTCGGTAACCGTGATATCCAGGTCAGGCAGCACATCTTCTTTCAATATTTCACCCGGATGAGGGGGATTAAACATACGACTCATACGCAGCTCCTAATGATAATCCTGATAATCAACCAGCACCGCATCTTCACCTTCGAAAGCAAAGGTCAGCCGCCAGTTTCCATTCACCCAAACAGACCAATGACTCGCATGGTCGCCACGGAGTGAATGAAGCCTCCAAGCGGGAATATCCATGTCTGCAGGAGATATGGATACATCGAGTCTGGCCAGTTGCCGTCGCAGCTTTGCAGCATGCTTGGCCTGAATGCCTGCTTTACTGCCAGATCGAAAGAACTTTTCTATCCCTTTATGTCGAAAGCTTCTTATCACCAAAATGAATGTAAAGCGACAATATACACTTGTCAATCAGATTGACGTTGTCATGTTGATGCGCGAAAGGCGGGGATGGTATATTCATTGGCCACTCACTTCCGGTATCAGCTGAGATCATCTTCAACATATCATCCAGAAGGATTCCACATCACTGTTGTCCGATACTGTATGCGAACCGTAGCAGCAAATAGTGCTAGGCTGCTCACACCAAAGCGATCACACAGGATGAGTTATGCTTTGTTAGCAACAGCATGCTTTTCAAGCATTCCTTTGCACCCATTCTATTATTTGTAAGCCATTGAGTGCCACGAAAAAACATGCAATAAAAGAAGTCTTGAAACAATACAAAAAAAAGACCCGCTATAAAGCGGGTCTTTTCAATACTACTGTTGTTACGAATGAATCAGATCAATGTTTTACATCTTTCCATACTTCAACTTTCAAGCGCCATAAAACCAGAG
>CAYZJL010000340.1:0-1672 GCA_964478615.1 uncultured Zetaproteobacteria bacterium | reverse complement strand
CGCACTTCGCCAGCTACCACCGCAAAGCCACGCCCTTGTTCACCGGCACGAGCAGCTTCCACCGCCGCATTAAGTGCCAACAGATTGGTCTGGAAGGCAATCTCATCAATCACACCGATAATATCGGAAATCTTGCGACTGCTGGCATTGATCTCAGACATTGCCTGCACAGCCTGAGCAGCGACTTTACCACCACTCTCAGCCTGCTCTCTGGCATCGGCTGCCAGTTGATTGGCCTGACGTGAATTGTCGGCAGTCTGTTGCACTGTGCCTGTAATTTCTTCAATGCTGGCTGCTGTTTCTTCCAATGCAGCCGCTTGTTCCTGAGTACGGCTGCTGAGTGTGTTATTGCCTTCGGCAATTTCACCGGAACCAATACTCACTTCCTCGGCTGCGGCATTCACATTGCCAATCACTTCGGCCAGCCTTGCAATAGAATTGTTCGTCGATTGCTTGATTTCATCAAACTTACCAGCATATGGGTTGGTAGTTTTATAGGTGAGGTTACCGGCTTCCAAAGCAGATAAACCTGCGATGGTATCATCGACAGCCTGTTCCACCGTATCCGTAAAGGTATTGAGAGCATTGGAGAGTTCAATAAAGAAACCTTCCTTGCCGTCTAGATTAATGCGCCGACTCAAATCACCAGCCTGGGCAGCTGCTACAATCTCTCTCACATCTTTTTCAGCCGCTACTTCAGCACTGCGGTCAATCCATTCGACAATCATGGCAATGCGTTGATTTGCACTATCAAGCACCGGTGTTGCCGCCACCCGGGCAATAAACGTATCATTAAAAACCAAATCCTTCGACAGCACCACGCCCTGTGCTCTATCCAGCATTTGTCGCTGATGCGATGGCTGTTGATGGAAGATATCCATATTTGAACCCAATACTTTTGCAGCATCAAAGCCCTTCACTATATTACGAAAATCATTTTGATGGGCATGAAACATTTTATCTGCTGCTGCGTTGACATAAAAAATAGTATAATTTTTATCGGCAATGAGCACAGGGGTTCTCACTTGATCCAACGATGCCTTGATTCGAAGTGCTTCATCTTTTTCTTTACTAAGGCGAGCAAACACTTTCGTTTGCATACGATTCATCGCTCCAAACAATGCACCGATTTCATCTTCACGATTCGAATTTACCACCTGGCTCATATCACCAGAGGCAATGCGATTAGCAACCAGGCTCACTTCGTTCAACGGCTGATTGACTAGGCGCTTCAAAAGCAGATTAATAAAAAACAGGCCAATCAAGCTTAACAGCAAATTCATCGCTAAATTTTTCCATAACGCCATTTCAATTTTGGCATAGGTCGGCTCCAGCGACATGGTTAAACGAATCCCACCATTGACTGTTCCTGCAGCCACATCATGACAACCCAGACAATTTACCCCGCGTGTGTTTTCCGTTGCCTTAAATGGCACCGCTACAGTAATCGCCCGCTCGCCCTTCACATCCGATAATTCCACCACCTGTTCACCAGCTAACACCTGTCGATCAATCGCATCAGCAGCATGCTCATTCGATTCACCCTTACCAAACTGCTCTGTCAGCGCATCAGCCCGTAAGAAACGCACATCCAGCACATCTTTTCCCTGCAATAATTTACCTCGCAGTGTGTCGCGTTCCTCCATGCTATCGCTAAGCATGAGCATATTCA
>CAYZJL010000339.1:0-1709 GCA_964478615.1 uncultured Zetaproteobacteria bacterium | reverse complement strand
ATGCTGGCCAGAAAGGATGTGGAAGAACAACTGTATCTGGCCAGTCGTGCTATCGAAAACACTGTTGATGGCATTATTATTACGGATGCTGGCGGTTCAATCATCAGTGTGAACCGTGCTTTTGAGCGAGTGACGGGTTATTCGCGAGAGGAAGCGATGGGCAATAACCCCAGCATGCTGCATTCGGGCCGTCAGGATGAAGTCTTCTACCAACAGATGTGGGCAACCATTTGGGATAAGGGCGAGTGGCAGGGTAAGTTGTGGAACCGAAGAAAATCCGGCGAGATATACCCAGAACATCTGTCGATCACTGCGATCTGTAATGACGATGGCAACGTGGCCAATTATGTGGGCGTGTTTTCGGATATCTCCAAACAATTATCGCTGGAAGAACAGTTCCAGCAGGCTCAGAAAATGGAGGCAATTGGCACGCTGGTGGGTGGCATTGCGCATGATTTCAATAATATGCTCGCAGGCATTACCGGCAATATGTACCTGGCCAAACGCAGGCTTCAGAAAAATGAGCGTTTATTCGAGGCTATTGATAAAATCACCAAAGTCGAAGTGCTGTGCCAGCAGGCCGCCACCATGATTTTACAACTACTGGCCTTTGCGCGCAAGGGTATGGTGCAGATGCACCCGCTCTCCATGAGTTCTTTCGTCAAAGAATCCTTCAAGCTTGCTCAGGTAACGATTCCGGAAAATATCCGGGTACTTCATGATATCAGCACTGAGCCTGTATGGATTGATGGCGATATCACGCAGTTGCAACAGGTGTTACTGAACCTGCTGAATAATGCACGGGATGCTGTCGAGGGTGCGCCGGAACCGCGCATTGAACTGACGCTGGATCATTTTATTGCGGATGATGTTTTTACAGGGCTACACCCTGAAGCCCGAGGAACAACATTCGCCCGGCTATGCGTAAGCGATAATGGATGTGGAATCGCAAAAGAGCATCTTGAGCTGGTATTTGACCCGTTTTTTACAACCAAAGAGGTTGGCAAGGGAACAGGCCTTGGGTTATCGATGGTTTATGGTGCCATACTGAGTCATTCAGGCTTTATCAGCGTGGAGAGTAAGCAGGGGCGTGGCACAACCTTTAATATCTATTTGCCGATCATCAAACAGCCTGGCGAGGAGCAGGAGGCTATATCGTTGGTTGAATCGGCTGAAGCACAGGGTGAAAGTATTTTATTGGCTGATGATGCCGAAAATGTTCGTGAGACGACTGCCGAAGTGCTGGAATCGCTGGGTTACAAGGTATACCAGGCAAAAGATGGGTTGGAGGCGATGGAATTGTTCAGGGAGCATCAGAAAGAGATTGCGCTTGTCCTGCTTGATGTGGTGATGCCGCATTGCGGCGGCATACAGCTTGCTAAAAAAATTAGAGCGTTAAATCCCGATGTGCCAGTCATTTTTCTGACCGGGTACGATAAAGAGCATGTGCTTGGTGGTCAAAAGAAGATGCCCCGAAGCAAGGTGTTAACCAAACCGGTGCATTTTGATAAGTTAAGCCAGAGAATTCGCCAAATGCTGAGGTTAAACTGATCCATTAGATACTCTTAAGCCAGTTCGCAGCAGCTATAAACAGGAGTGAAAATATGTCTGAAGTTACTCACCTTGCGCAGCAGCACCGACAAGTAAGCGATGTTCTTGCGCATGCCATTGTTGAAAACTCGCCAAACGGGATTGTGACCATTGATAAC
>CAYZJL010000338.1:0-1714 GCA_964478615.1 uncultured Zetaproteobacteria bacterium | reverse complement strand
AGCAGTTGGCTGATTATTTTATTGATCGGCTTGGCACGCACTCATGGAGTGCCGTAAAGATTGATCTGTATGGGCTTAAATTCTTCTATCGGCATGTGCTGAAGATACCGTGGCAGCACGTTGATTTGATCAAGCCGCCTCGTGCTAAACGATTGCCTGATATTATCACGGTTGAAGAAGCAGCGAGACTATTCAGTGCGACGCATAAACTAAGCTATCGCGTCCTTTACTTCACACTCTACAGCATGGGGTTACGCCTCGGTGAGGGATTGCGCCTTGAAGTCGGTGATATTGATGCCGTCCGCCACCGTGTCCATATCCGGGATGCCAAGGGCAATAAAGATCGTTTTGTTCCATTGCCTGATGCGACGCTGGAATTGCTGCGCCGGTTTTGGTCTGTGCACCAGAATCCTGTCTGGCTTTTTCCCAATCGCAAAGGAGGTTTGAAAGGTAGTCATGCCGCCACATCGCCGCTGGAGAAGGGGAGAGATGGAACATCTCGGGAGGCTGCCCTGGGGTATAGAGGTGGTGCGCAAGTAACCATGCACAAGGTCGTTGAGGCTTGTGGTTTAAAAAAAAGATTACCCCGCATTGCCTGCGCCACAGCTATGCTACGCACCTGATTGAGGCCGGTGTTGACCTGTTTGAGGTTCAGAAGATCCTCGGTCATCGCAGTATTTTAACGACCAGCAGATACACACACCTTACGTCCCATACAGCAAAAAATGCAGACGAAGCTATCAACAATCTAATGAAAGGCTTCGCCATTGGCTGGGGGAAGGTCAAATGATCCTACTCTCATCCATCATTCAAACCTTCGAGCAAAGCTTTATTGCTCAATATGGTAGCAAACTTTCATCTTCTCCTCGCCATGCACTCTCGGTGATGAGGGATTGCCGCACCAAACAGAGTCTGAAGATGCTGGTCGAATGCGCCGACTGTGATCAGCAACTGTATGTTCCGCACTCTTGCGGG
Source organism: uncultured Zetaproteobacteria bacterium (assembly GCA_964478615.1). GTDB lineage: Bacteria > Pseudomonadota > Zetaproteobacteria > Mariprofundales > Mariprofundaceae > Mariprofundus. The sequence continues at coordinate 739 of CAYZJL010000338.1, read as the reverse complement.
CATCGGAACTGTCCACATTGCCAAGCTCATGAGAGTCAGCAGTGGATCGAACGCCAGCTCAAGAAACAGGTTCCTGCTGATTATTTCCTGGTCACCTTCACAGTTCCCAAAGAATTAAGAACCTTGGTATGGCAACACCAGCGGACGCTGTATGATCTGATGATCCAGTGTAGCTGGAGCACCTTGAAGACATTTGCTCAGAATGATAAACAGCTTCAAGGCGTTGCCGGCGCGATTACAATATTGCATACCCATTCACGTCGTCTGGATTTTCATCCGCATGTGCATGTTGTGATACCTGCCGGAACCATTGATCGGAATAAGCGCCTTTGGCGAACGAAAACAGGTAAAAAACCATTCCTGTTCAAGCATAAAGCGCTGGCCAACGTGTTTCGCGCCAGAATGCTGGAAGCAATCACGCAGGCTGGGCTTGCTTTACCTGCAAAACACCCGGGAAAATGGGTCGTGAATTGTAAGCATGTGGGCTCCGGTGAGAAGGCGTTAATCTATCTGGGTCGCTACCTTTATCGCGGCGTGATTCAGGAAAAAGATATTATTGCTTGTGAGCATGGCAATGTGACCTTTCGTTATATCGATAGCAAAACAGGGCAGACCAAATACCGTACGCTCAAAGGCGAAACATTCTTATGGCTGCTGCTACAGCATGTGTTGCCGAAGGGGTTCAGGCGTGCGCGGAACTTTGGCTTTTTACATCCCAACAGCAAGCGGTTGATTCAGG
>CAYZJL010000337.1:0-1724 GCA_964478615.1 uncultured Zetaproteobacteria bacterium | reverse complement strand
AGCCCACCAGTGCATTCAGCACTTCATCAATCGTATCCATCGCAGCGATGGTATGAGTGATGTTCAGCAGCATCTCCATATGTTTAAACTGCTCGCTTTCCGAACCCTTAATTGAACCATGAACCACCGCTTTATTCGGCATGACTCACCCCCTCCATGGTTTCCCTGAGCGCCACAATTGTGGCCTGCAAATGCACCACTTCAGCGTTGGCTTTCATGCGTTCATCCTGTTCATGCTGCTGACTTGTGTTTTTATTTTCTTCTAGACGCTCTCGAAGCTGCACAATGCTCTGCTGATATTGCTCGACATCTTTCGCATACTGCTGCTTCATCAAGACAATCTGATCGGCTTGTGTAATTTGCAATTGATCCATGGTCTGGCGAATTTCTATCACCGCCGTCTTCAACTGCGCAATTTCACGACCCAGCCCAATGCAAGCATCTGCGATGCGACGTTCAGAATCCGCTTCACTTTCTTCCAGCAACAGACGCAAATGAGCAATGGTTTCTTTTAATTGGATGTTTTCAGACAACAGCACAGCTGCTTGATGGCCATGTGATGATGCCAATTCACTTGAAACCGCATCAACCGCAACAGATTCAACCATACTGACCTCCCACAGACCCTATACCTGATTCATAGACAACCATGCCTACAAAGTCCAGCAACACAACTCCCATTCACCCCTGATCTCAGCAAATGGCATCGTTCATACTGAACAATCGTAGGATTTAAACAATCATCCCCGCACCCACCGTGTTGTTGGTAAACGTATCAATGACAATAAAGCTGCCCGTAACACGATTATCCGCATAGGCATCAAAATGCACTGGCTGTTGTAATTTAAACGTAATCTGACCAATTTCATTCATTGCCAGTTCATCGGCGGCATCTTTGTTCAAGGTATGAATATCACGACGAAAATCGATACTCGCCACCATAGCCTTGACACTGTTGGTGGTGTGTTTGATCACATATTTTTTGCGCAGCGATAATGGCTCATCACCAATCCAACAGACATTGGCTGTCAGCTCTTTACTATCGGATGGCTCGTCACCCACATGCACCAGCATATCACCACGCGAGAGATCAATTTCATCGTTCAAGGTCAGGGTCACACTCTGCGGTGCAAAGGCTTCTTGCAGATTACCATCAAAAGCCACGATCTCTTTCACAGTTGAAGTATTACCGCTCGGAACTGCCTTCACTGCATCCCCGACTTTAACCGTACCGGATGCAATCGTGCCCATAAAACCACGATAATCCGGCAGCTCTGCCGTCTGAGGACGATTTAGCAACTGCACAGGTAAGCGGAATGGCTGCTCATCCACTGCATCGAGCACAGAGAGGGCTTCCAATGTTTCCAGCAATGTTTCGCCTTCATACCAACCCATCTTATCACCACGTATCGCCACCATATCGCCATCAAGCGCAGACATCGGCAGACATATCAAATCTTTCACTCCCTGCTTGCCACAATACTCCTGCATTTCTGCACGAATGCTTTCAAATACAGCCTGATCATGGCCCACCAAGTCCATTTTATTCACGGCTACAATCAAATGTGGAATACCCAACAGCCCCAAAATATGCGTATGGCGTTTGGTTTGTGGCATTACCCCATTACGCGCATCAATCAAAATAATTGCCGCATTGGCTGTTGATGCACCCGTCACCATATTGCGCGTGTATTGCTCATGGCCCGGACAATCGGCCATAATAA
>CAYZJL010000336.1:0-1728 GCA_964478615.1 uncultured Zetaproteobacteria bacterium | reverse complement strand
AGCAATGCTCGGAGCTTTTTATTTTCAACAGCAAGAGACTCAATTTTTGGGCGAGCTCGTTTGTAATAGTTGCGCCCCTTCATTCTCTCTTCATGACATTTCCAATACTTGGGGCTGAATTCAAGAAGTTTTTCATGTGTCGCTTCACCCAGAATACCGACCACATCAACCAGCGGTGACTCTGGGCTTCCCTATTCAACACATTTCAAAATACTTTTTTCCTCATTCATCTTGAGCCACCAACAGCATGACTCTGCCATCAACATTAAGCACTTGGTGGTCACCTATCTCAGCATAGGGGGCTTCCCATGGGCAATGGCCGAAAATGACAATACTACTGCCGTTTTTCTCCAGTAGTTCACGAACCAAAGATGAACCAATTCGACCCGTTGCCGGATCATCAGGGCCCTGGTGAAGAGCAATCAGATCAGGGTTCTTTTTCAACACCTTTTTCAAGCAATCGGAAAATTCAGATACAGACTTGCGCTGATTTCTATCGGCTCTGCCAATGATCCCCGAAACACCACCGATGGTTATTCCCATATGTGAAGAGACCGCACCATCCAATATTGTGACTTCAGGGGTAATTAACAGCTCATCAACTGTATCGTGATTGCCATGCACGCCGACCACTTCATCAAAATCAGTCGCAAACGCGTTCCACACCGATGTAACATCACCTGAGCCGCCTAACTTATGGCACTCTGGATAATCATAGAGATCACCCGCCAAGAGCACACCGCTCACAGCAGAAATATCACCAAGTTCACTCAATAAGCTTAGCTCTTCACTAACAATTTCTCCCAGCAACCGATTGCGATCACCCTGCTCCCTCCCTTGTAAATCAGAGGTCACTGCAATCGACGAGACTCCATCAGGCAGTTGATCAACAAATACCCGCTGAAACGGCAACAGACATTGCCGCACCTGCCCACGTGCGCCTGAAGACTTATATGCAATCTCGTAAAATGGTTGTTGTTCAATATCAAGAATCACCATCGACGTTTCTCCAAATAAATGCCCATAATAACTAGACTCAGGATAAAAACAGTCGCGATCGAAGAGTGCGTTATATTGCCTCAAACCAGATGTTTTCTTCCATATCCATACCACTGTCAGCGCACTTCATCATCAATTTAACAAGAGCTGCTTCAAGCGAAATACCAGTAATTGGAATTGCACCAGCATCAATCAATTCTTTAGCACTTTGGTAGATATCTTCGCTTTGTGTAATCGGAGCTGCATAAACTTCTACGCACTCCTGCTTACAGTGGGTTACAAAGGGCTTGATAGAGTGGCAGGTATCATTACTGCTGTTTGCAGTGCCTGAGTGGTACAGGGCGTGTAGGACAGCCTTGGGCTTATGCCCCCCAAAACGAAAATAATCATAATTCAAACCGGCGAAAGGTTTGATTAGCATCACTTCAGAAGAAAATCGCACATTTTTTGATGAAATAGCCTTGTGATTATTTAAGTCACTAGCAGTCGGATTTCTTGGGTCAGTGTTATGGGTAAAATGACCAGCTTTCATTTTCCCAAAGATAAGACTACCCACACTGTCAAAGTCATCGGTGTATGCATCCGCCTCTACTAGTCGGCTGCCTAAATGTACGATGGATTCCCCAGCTTTGTTCTCGAACACCACAAATACACCGGCTGCGATACCCGCAGCGATAAAGTCCACCGCATTGGTAAAGTTACGCAGGCCATTGGCACGCTCATCATCCA
>CAYZJL010000335.1:0-1746 GCA_964478615.1 uncultured Zetaproteobacteria bacterium | reverse complement strand
TTTGACCGGCGCGCTAATCCATTTCTTGCGGATATCATCGACTGCGAAAAAGGCAAACCCGGCGGCAATCAGCAGCAGCAATATAAAACCAACCCAGCCGCTCATGCCGGCAAACATCAGCGCCACATCGGCCAGCGCCAGCATGCCCAGCCATGTTTGCAATGCCATACCGCCCCGTGTCAGCATAAATAACAAGCCCAATACAATGATCAGCAGCAGAATCCAAAACATGGCAACCTCCAGCAACCTGTATTTGTCCCTATTATAAGCTTATTTCTTTCATTCCACCAACAAAAAGGGGCTCCGAAGAGCCCCTGGTTTTTTAAGCTTTATCACAATGGTTAGAACTTGTAAGCAAGCGAAGCAGTCAATATATGAGCATTTGCCTTATATGTACCGTTACGAACGATATTCGTGCCACCCGTTGATGTGGTCTGATGACGCTTTTGGAAATAGACAAAGGCATAAGCAAAGTCAACGGTAGCATTCTGCATGAAATCATAACCATATCCGACTGAGAAGATATGGCGATCATTTCCCGGAATCGCAGGCGTAAAATCAACATCTTTGATTGGCGTAGGGTCGTAAACGTAACCAAACCTGGCTCGCATCTGTGGATTATATTTCCACTCTGCACCGACTCGGATAGCGACAGTATCTTTCCAATTCTCCGGAATGGCCTTCACTCCGCTTCCCTTGGTTAGCACCGTTGTTAATGTCGAAGGGGCATAGGTAAGGCGAATTTCATCAAATGTATTCCAGTTCACCCAATCCACATCCAGACTTAGGAGCAAGTCAGGGGTAGCTTTCCAGGCTATGCCAACATTCACCTGATCTGGTAGTGTTAAAGAAGTGCTAGCTGTTGTGGTAGCGCCAACCAAGCCAGGCAATGCAGGAATCAATGGTGCAAGTGGAGTTGGAGCCAGTAACCCTGCCAAGTTTGCAATGCCCGGGCCGCCTAGAATAGTGCCTCCATTAATATCAATCTTGACCTGGCTATGGTATGTGACGCCAACACTCAATGCATCATTCTTATACATGATGCTAGCCGTTCCACCCCAGCCATCTTTGTTTTTGCCTTCAAGCAACTGTATGGAATTATTCAGTCGAACCTTATTAAGGTAGGCATACTCAAAGCCAGCTGAAACGGCAATATTATCAGTCAACTTGAAAATTACACTCGGATTAACCATCACCATCTGGATCAGTGCAAAAGTACTACTGGCGGCCAATGAACTTGTTCCAGGCCAGTCCGATTCCAGTCCGAATGGTGAGTTGATACTCAAAGATGCACCTAACCTTGAGTTTTCATCCCAATAGGTGAAATATGCATGCGGAATAAAAAACGTTTTGCTTTTGGAACTGGTCGCTGCTGGCGCAGGGAAGCCCAATAATGCAAGCGAACCGGTTGAGGCATTCGGCGTATAATCAACACCCGTAGATATAATGGCGGCGCCACCAAGCAGAACCTGTGCTCCACTATCCATAAATGCCACGCCAGCCGGATTATACCATGCAGCAGACGAATCATCTGCAACAGCGGTAAATGCCCCACCCATACCAGTCGAACGTGATGCCATTTCACCAATCTGATATCCACCTGCCTGAGCGGTTTGTAGCCATGCGAAAACCATGATAATTAAAATACTAAATCGTTTCATAATCCCATCTCCTCCTACAGTGATGCAGAGAGCATAGACAGTTTATGTCACTTTGCAATTATGAAAACACTTGCTGTGTTAAAAT
>CAYZJL010000334.1:0-1751 GCA_964478615.1 uncultured Zetaproteobacteria bacterium | reverse complement strand
TTGGACATGGTGAAACGATACGCGCACCTGACAGAAGGCCATGTTGGCGGCGTGATCGAACGCATGACCGCCCGCGTGTTTGGGGGTGAGTGATGGGCGTTTTAGAGGAATATTCAAATCTGTATGCAGGAATCCACAAGGAGCGGTCAGAATTGTTTGCGTATTTAAGATCGACTCCAAATACGCCTCCCAACTGGGAGCACCGTAAGATGGCAGATGAGAGAGCAAGAGAATGCTCTAACGAACTTGAAATACTTGAAGCCGGTGGAATCCCTACTGATTTTGAAAAAGAAAAAGCACCTCTCAGTGTGGGACGTACAGCAGCGCGACAGAGGAAGGCGGAACGTATAGAGGCCGTGCGGGAATTGATGCAGAGAGAGATAGACAGCACGGCATGGCCGAGAGATAAACAAGGGCGTGATGGCTTGCTTGGCTTTGTCTGGCGAAAACATGAGCCAGCTATCAAGCGCATGTATGGTGAAGTTAAATATGACACCATACGCAGAAAGACCACACCAGCCGAATGCAGAAAACTTGGTTTGAAACCACTACCCAAGTGATAGGACAATAGGACGAAACCGGACAACCTGAAAATTGTCCTATCTTGGGTTATTCGGCATTGTTGTAACCCGTTGTTTTTAATTACTTAAACAGGGAATAAAAAACATCTTCAGTCTATTGCCGGACAACCTTTGTCCTAGCCAGACTTGTTTCCAACGGGCATCCCGTAAGGAGACGACGAATGAAGAATTTATTAACCGTAAAACAACTCGCAGAGTCAGTGCCAGCATTCACATTGGGTGGCATTCGCAACCTGCTTTTTTATGATACAGATAATTTCCGTACTCAATGCAGCATCAAGATTGGTGCAAAGGTCATGCTTGATTGCGACAAAGTTGAACAATGGATTGATGAACACCGGGAATCTGCATGATGAAGACATTCGATATGGCTAAGTTTGAAAGCCCTGCTGATACAGTCTATGAACGTGCATGTTATATCCATCAGGCATGTAAGCTGGAGATGGAGCGGGATGAGTTTTGCCGAGCGTCTATGCTTGAAACCCTGCATGCCTGTTACTACAACGCGATCCGTATTGATGAACAGATGGTTGCTATTGCAGACAAAGCATATTGCGCTGTTGACGTTGACGATAACTCCCAGACAGAGGTTTACCTTCACAAACTGATGAGTCTGATCAAACCCATGGCTATGGGGGCGAAAGCATGAAACGAAAAATGGCCCCCGAAGAGAGCATTCATAGCCATAGTTTGACGGCAGATGGTGAAAACAATTCTAGCGTCATTATCGAGCAAGGCAAACGCAGTTTCAACATAATTCAACAAGGCCAGCGTATTGCCAGCTTTCTGAACCGCAGCAAAGCACTCAGCTATGCCAAGGATGCGGCATCATGAACATCAACATCAAAGAAATCACCAACCATTGCAACATGATACACAGCACTGCCAAAGGGCTGACTGGTAAAATAGTGCTTTGCAGTTACGGGCAGAATCCAGAAACAGGCGAAGATATCCAGCCAAAAATTCTCCAATTCGCCATTGGTGATTATCAGACCATGGCAACCACGGCAGCAGCATGGGCGCAAGAGCAGCACCGGAATGTGTATGCGCCACTGGCAGTACTTAAGGAAGGCATCCCCAAGCGTGGCAAACTGCCTGATTATTCTCATGTGCTGGGTGTATGCGCCGATTTCGATGATGAGAACGCAGGTGAGTATCTGAACCGGCTGC
>CAYZJL010000333.1:0-1762 GCA_964478615.1 uncultured Zetaproteobacteria bacterium | reverse complement strand
GAATCACCGGTTTTGCGTAAGCCATCCATGAACTTGGCCATCGCTTCAGCCGCCTCGGCATCCGGGCAGAAAAATGGATTCCGGATAATTTCCGCCGCATCGAACTTAGTCGGATCGACTTTAATCGAACCAATCTGATCAACCCATCCAAGAATCGAAACACCCGATTCTTGCAGTAGCTTTTTCGCAATCGCACCGGCGGCAACACGCACAGCGGTTTCCCGTGCTGAAGAGCGCCCCCCACCACGATAATCACGCCGCCCGTATTTCTCAAAATACGTGAAATCAGCATGGCCGGGACGGAATTTATCTTTGATATCGGAATAATCTTTGCTGCGCTGATCTGTATTGCGAATCAACAATGCAATCGGACAACCCGTGGTTATCCCCTCAAATACACCGGAAAGAATTTCCACTTCATCGGCTTCACGCCGCTGGGTGGTGTATTTGGATTGTCCGGGCTTGCGACGATCCAAGTCCGGCTGAATATCCAACTCGCTTAATGCAAGCCCGGCAGGACAACCTTCAACAATGGCCAGCAATGCTGCGCCATGCGATTCTCCTGCTGTCGTAACTTTAAATATCTGGCCGGTCGAAGAACCGGACACTATTCGATACCCGGATCGCCAGCGCCGATATGGAATCCAGCATCCACATAATGCAACTCACCGGTCACCCCTGAAGCCAAATCCGACAACAGATATACACAGGCATTGCCCACTTCTTCCTGATCGACATTACGTTTTAACATCGAGCCTCGCGCACTCTTCTCCATCAATTTACGAAAATCACCAACGGCCGATGCCGCCAATGTCCGAATTGGACCAGCAGATAACGAATTCACACGAATACCCTGCTCAGCTCCCAGATCAGCGGCCAAATAGCGTGTTGATGCCTCCAAAGCGGCTTTAGCAACACCCATCGCGCCATAACCCGGCACGGCTCGTTCAGCGCCCAAATAGGTCATGGTGACCATGCTTCCACCAGGCTTCATCAATGGTGCAGCGCGCTGAGCACAAGCAATAAACGAATAGGCTGAAACATCCAAAGCCAAATGAAAATCTTCACGTGAGGTTTGTGAAAAGGGGTCACGCAATGCATCTTTATTGGCATAAGCAATCGAATGTACGATGAAATCCAATTCACCCCATTGCTCTTTCACCTGCGCAAAAAAGGCATCGAGGCTGTCTTCTTCAGAGACATTCATTGGTGCAATGATTTCAGCTCCAACACTTTCAGCCAATGGCCGAACCCGCTTTTCCATCTGTTCACCCAGAAAGTTAAAACCAAGTGTCGCACCTTCACGATGAGCCGCTCGCGCAACACCCCAGGCAATAGATCTATTGTTGGCTACACCCAGGATCAGGCCTTTTTTACCTTGCAGAATTCCCACACGAGACTCCCTATTCAAATTCAATTTTGCCGATAATATCAGTAGCCTCACCAAAGCGCACGCATATGCAATGCATTGATAGTCGTATACTATTAAAAAATGGTGCGCCCTTGTGGATTCGAACCACTGGCCTTCGGCTTTGGAGGCCGAGACTCATTAGATTTGGTCCAGTTTGGCTGACATTCATTTTAGCAAAAAACATAATCTGTTTCATTTTTACGCTGCCTCATTAGAATCCGCAGCTAGAAGCAGTGTGCCCATGTTCAGGGCACGTATATGATCGTTGTCAATTGGAGTAAAAGCCTTATTTATCAACGCTTCCGTTCAAGCACCCTTAGCTCAGCTGGATAGAGCGTCGGCCTCCGAAGC
>CAYZJL010000332.1:0-1770 GCA_964478615.1 uncultured Zetaproteobacteria bacterium | reverse complement strand
AAAATAAAGTCGAAAACATCGCATAAGCCGCTTCATTCATGGCCTTGGGACGCGACAGAATAAGATGATTCGACTTGATGATAGAACTGCGCAGACGCTCCATATCATTGAAGTTCCATGCCTCAATGTGGATCGTCACCAATTCTTCCAGCCCCGGCTCTTCGGATAATCGGCGCTCAAGATAATCCTGCTCGCTTTTTCTCTGCTCAACCGTTAAATCATCGAAAATCACCAGATCCAGTTCATGATAAAATCGCAACAGCCGCTTCAACAACAGCGGCAAGCTACCCACCCAACCCATCACCAACAGTTGCATCTTATCTTCCGGCTCTTGCAGGAGTAGGCCAAGTGTATCCAGGTCATCGGGGCAAGAAGGGATAGCAATGTCAGCAGCAGCATCAGTACAAACTATTTTTGGCTCACGAATGCAATAAATGGTTTCATCATAAATTGCGGTATCACTGACAGCAATACCGATCAGCCCCCGCACCTGCAGTGACTCGACATATTGATCCTCAAGCGCATAAATCGGAATCGTCTCCCAATCCTCGGATATCAACGCAAACAACACCACGCCACGCTCAAAGAGTTGCCTCTGAATCGCTAAAATATCGGCACTGTGTTTACCATTTGGGGTAAACAACTGCCATGCATTGGCCTCGTTGCGCTGTAAAGTTGCATCCCAGTTGACCATATGAGTGGATGATTCATCCATGAGTTCAGGAATCATCAAACGCTGCATCACCTGATCAAAATCACTATACCGCAACACATTACACAATGCCGTTGCTCTAAAATCCGCTTCAGACATTACCACGGTGGGTTCATTATAATGGCCGACATTATCCCAACCGACCTGCAACATGTGTTGATGGGTCTGCAGGCGCGGATAGTCCATACCTGGAATCGCTACACTGAGCTTGATATGCTTGTTTTCGGTGCGTACTGCCAGCATATTGTAAAAAGCATGCGACAAAGAAACTGACTCAGTCTCTTTCGGCGGCAATACAATCAATGCCTGCTTGGCTTCGGCGATATTAATACGCTTAAGGTCAACAGATGCATCAATTTTCCCCTGTCGATAGGTGATCCATTTTTCATTGATCAATTCTTCAGGTGGATGAGGGTCATGATGCAACAACACCACTTTCAGACGTGTGAATGTTCGCTCAGAAATCACACGCAATTGATCCAAAATATAAGGCGAGGCTGGAGACCAACCGAGAATCGCCATATGGTTTTTAATCAGCAGGTTCTCATTACGCAAACGACGCATCAGGCCGGAAACAATATTGGCACCGATACCAATGAAAAATGCAAAAATAAATACACCCATGATTACCGCTGTAATCGAAAATACAGCCACCGTCATATTATCAGGGTAAATCACAGAATTGCCGGGGTCCGTCAGCAGGCGAAAAGCAAACCAAATCGATGACAGCATTTCATGTTCAATCGGCTTGTTATACATGCCCATGGTGTAGTCAAAGTCTTCAAATAAGAAGTGTGCCAACACACCTCCACCAATCGATAAAATCGCCAGAAATAAGACGATCAGATTAATCTCCTGCATGAACTGACCTTCACGCAATACATTTCTTAAATTGCGAATGATGATTTGCCATGGCCGCAGTAAACGAACCAGCCTGAGCATGCGCAGTGCACTGCTATACGGAAACCCGGTCACAAAATGCAACATGAAAAAAGGACAAACAAAAACCAACCCCCAACACCTGTCCCTTTATCCACTCCTCCGGCGCCCACCGAGCG
>CAYZJL010000331.1:0-1782 GCA_964478615.1 uncultured Zetaproteobacteria bacterium | reverse complement strand
CTGATGCCATCATCATCCGCAACAGATTTGAATCAGAGGTATTGTCGGTGTCAGAGCATTATTTAGCACAGGAAATTGAAGCCAAGTGGCAGCAGCGTTGGCAAGCAGCAGGTATTGATGCCGTTGCGGAAGATGATGAGCGTGAATCCTATTACTGCCTGGTGATGTTCCCTTACCCCTCCGGCAATCTGCATATGGGGCATGTGCGCAACTATTGCCTCGGTGATGCCGTGGCACGATATAAACGTATGCAGGGGTTTAATGTACTTCACCCGATTGGCTGGGATGCGTTTGGTCTGCCGGCAGAAAATGCCGCCATTAAACATAACCGTCCGCCAGCGGAATGGACTTATGCCAATATCGATCAGATGCGTGTACAGCTTAAAGGCTTGGGCCTGTCGTATGACTGGAGCCGTGAAATCGCCACCTGCCATCCCGATTATTACCGCTGGGAGCAGTGGTTATTCACCAAACTGATGGAGAAAGGCCTGGCCTACCAATCCAATGCCGAGGTCAACTGGTGTGATCCTTGTCATACGGTTCTGGCCAATGAGCAGGTGGTAGATGGTGTGTGCTGGCGTTGTGATACAGCTGTTCAACGCAAAAACCTGAAACAGTGGTTCATTCGCATCACCGATTATGCTGAAGAGCTGCTAACAGATCTGGATACACTGACTGGCTGGCCTGAGAAAGTGGTCGGCATGCAGCGCAACTGGATTGGTAAGTCCAGTGGTGCCGAAGTCTCATTTGGCCTTGAAGCTAGTGATGAAACGTTGGATATCTTTACTACCCGTCCGGACACGCTGATGGGCGTGACCTATATGGCAGTGGCTGCTGCACATCCGCTGGCTCAGAAAGCAGCTGAATCCAATCCGGAACTGGCTGATTTCCTCGATGAGTGCAGTAAAATATCCACCAAAGAAGCCGATGTTGAAACGATGGAAAAGAAGGGTATGGCTACAGGCTTTAATGCCATTCACCCGATCACAGGTGAGCTTGTACCTGTCTGGGTCGCCAACTTTGTGTTGATGAGTTATGGCACCGGTGCAGTCATGAGTGTACCGGCACACGATGCGCGTGATTTTGATTTTGCAAAAAAATACGATTTACCAATCAAACAGGTCATTCAACAAATTGATGCTGTCTGGGACATTGAAGGTGCTGCATTTACTGAACGCGGCCTGTTGATCAATTCCGGTGAGTTTGATGGCACTGCATCGACCGAAGCTAAACAAACCATCACAGCATGGCTGGCTGAACATGAGAAGGGTGAAGAACGCACCCAGTATCGTCTGCGTGACTGGCTTGTTTCCCGTCAGCGTTATTGGGGCACTCCGATTCCAGTCATTCACTGCGATGATTGCGGTGCAGTCGCTGTGCCGGAAGATCAATTGCCCGTTGAGCTGCCCACGCATTTGCAACCAACCGGTGGTGCATCACCTCTGGGTGAGTGCGAAGCATTTAAACACGCTGATTGCCCACAATGTGGTAAAGCGGCTGAGCGGGAACTCGATACCTTTGATACCTTCATGGAATCATCCTGGTACATGAACCGCTACACCAGCCCGCGTGATGCGGATGCGATGGTGAATGCCGATGCTGTTGCGCGCTGGGCACCCGTCGACCAATATATTGGTGGTGTAGAACACGCCGTACTGCATCTGCTCTATGCACGTTTTTATCACAAACTCATGCGTGATGTGGGGCTATTCACTTCCGAGCAAGGCGGTGATGAACCGTTTAAAAACCTGCTAACACAGGGCATGGTACTCAAAGATGGTA
>CAYZJL010000330.1:0-1785 GCA_964478615.1 uncultured Zetaproteobacteria bacterium | reverse complement strand
TCGTTGCATAGTTACCACTATGCGCCTCAAAATCATGCTATTTTTGACTCGTTTCACCACCTGCTCGCTACAACCACCCTAAGTCCGACAGACTCCTAGCGCGCAATTATAAGACCCACATCACAAAGCCCACGCTCAACATGGCTACTGGCCCGTTCCACTGACCTGGCACGAGCGCACGCGCCACAGATGCAGCTGCACTCGCAATCAGAGTAGCGATAAACAACAGCTGCCAATCGGTTCCGTGATAGACGTGCAGGCTCCAGCACAACAGGATCGTGCAAACGATCATCAACACCAAATGCCCTGCCAATGTTTGCTCGGGGTGAGCAGGGAACTTCAAAATCAAAAAGCCATAGCGCTTACTGAAATGATCGGCCCAGAATGCGGCCGGAAATGCCACACACAAACAGAGCGCCAAACCGAAACCAAACTCTGGGATGGCCTGGAACCATGCCCCTGCAATAAAGATAGCAATCAGCAGGTGCAGTTGTGGCAACAGTGTGATGCGGGGATGCATATCCTCTTTCAGGGTTGGTATTTGAGCATCCCAGGCTATGCGCAGATGCCGCCAGAAGGGTGATTTCAGCATGATTGCCAATACCGTGAGCGACAGCAGTGCCAACAAACCCATGCCAAGCCAACGTAGATCGACATACACCGGCCACATCAGCACCCAGATCGCCAGAAAGGGTGGAATAGATTGCTGAATTAAGCCTGCTGGAGCACCACGCCGTAAAAGCATGACCGAAAACCAGGCCATTTGCAGGATCCCAACCACAACGATGCCACTTAAAACGACATCAGATATAACAATATTTGCTAGCATGAGCGCCACGCTAGCTTCTCTTCCACTTTGCCGAAAGGCAAAGAAATCGGTAGTCTGCCGATCACTAAACGGCGAGGGGACAGAGATGACACAAGATGAAATGAAACAACAGGTTGCCGAAGCGGCACTGGAATATGTTGAAGCAGGCACCATTGTCGGGGTGGGAACCGGCTCTACAGCCAATATGTTTATCGATGCATTAGCTTCTAAAAAAGATGATATCCTCGGTGCAGTAGCCAGTTCCAATGCAACGGCAGAACGTTTAGCAGGCCATGGCATTAAGGTGATGGAACTCAACGACGCTTTAACCAAAGTTGACTCCCTATCAGTCTACATTGATGGCGCTGATGAGTTCGATCCCGGTCGCAATCTGACCAAAGGTGGCGGTGGCGCACTGACACGTGAAAAGATTGTTGCTGCCGCATCTGATCAGTTCATCTGCATTGTTGATGAAAGCAAACAGGTTGATTACCTGGGTGCATACCCGCTTCCAATCGAAGTGATTCCGATGGCAGAAGAGTTGGTTGCAGGTGTCGCCATTGAGCTGGGTGGCAGACCAGAAGTGCGTGAAGGTTTCACTACTGATAACGGTAATATCATTATTGATGTACATGATATGAAGATCACCGAAGCTCTGGTTCTGGAAGATCGCTTGAACAACGTACCCGGCGTTGTCACCAATGGTATCTTTGCCCATCAGGGTGCAAACGTTGTACTGATGGCAACACCTGACGGCGTACGCGTTATATAAAATAACCCAAGAAGTTCAGAAGTCGAGCTAACTCATCCTTGTAATACGGGACGGTGCAATATGTCTCGGGAAAATTCTACATTTGGGCTTAGCTTTTCAGATCGCTCGGGCGTACTGACTCAGCTTGCAAGCGCTCCACGTAATGCTCTGCATTGATATGCACATCATCCTCTCCAATCTGATCATAAGGACTCTCCAGCTGTTT
>CAYZJL010000329.1:0-1785 GCA_964478615.1 uncultured Zetaproteobacteria bacterium | reverse complement strand
CAGTTGGTTGCCGAAATAAACAAGCCACCAGTCATGTCCTCCAGCGGCCAATTGAATAGAAACGGCCAGTAGCATCACCAGGGCATTGGGATTGTTGTGTTGATACCACTGCGTTAAACACATCCAAACCAGGTAGAATGCGATCACCAGAGCCATGCTGTGCATGGGCATAAACCAGTCCATGAGATCTGCATTGTTGCCAAACAGTAGAAAGATTAGCCCTCCGGATACAAAAAAGAGGGCTATTGCCCGCTCCAGCATCACCTTGCGCAGATTTAAAATACGAGATATCAAAATAAACTGAGCCAATGCGTAAAACTCTATGCTAATGTGAGTAAAGCTTGCCCAGTAGAAACGCGGCATCGGCGGATCAATGATTGCAAAATTACAGATCACAATCACCCATGCGCTGGCAGCCACCGCCATCCAAAGAAAATTATGATTTTGCCGACGTAGCAACGCCCACATTAACAAAGCGCCCAGGGCCAACAATATTGTAAAGGCCAGAGCGACAATACTTAACGTATGTTGAATAAAATAAATGCGGTTAAATATGGGAAAAGCTTGCGATTCCGGGCCAAAATACACATCTGCCAATCCGGCAGCATCGTTTGGGTAGCCGTGGACGCAAACATGCAACCAGTGACGCCCCTGTTTCAATTGCTCAAGGCCGAGGCTGGCATATAGCGGGCAGTGCCAATTGCGGGAGAGGGGTTTTGTCATGTTTCCGCCGGATTCAACCTGATGGCCATCCCACCAAATAGATGCATTCATGCTGAAATTGGCCAGCACAACGCCCATGCTCTGCGTTGCATCGCTGGGCAGGTCAACCGGAATTCTGTACCAGACGCCGCCGCCTTGATCGGGTCGGGTAACATTCCAGTTGTCGGGCAGGGAAACCTGATACCAGTCAACAGAGTCTGGTGGTGGCGTCTGAAAATCATCATTTACCAATGCTTGCGCCTGATCCGGATGAATCAAATCACGGTTATCCGGCGTGGTGTAATCAGCACTGCACCCGCTGATTATCAGGCACAATGTCACCGCTAATATGTTAATCATACAGCTTTATAAGCCCCTGCTGGCAGGCTTCAAACACAGCCTCATTGCGGCTGTGAACCTCAAGCTTTTCATAAATATGGCGGATATGGCTGACCACGGTATGCCGGCTTAGCTGCAACAGCGATGCGATTTCCTTTCGGTTATAACCACGCGCAATCAGGTTAAGCACTTCTATTTCCCTGTTGCTTAATGTAATCAGGGCATCGGGTTGATCGTCCTTACTACTTTCCTGCGTACTCAGTGCTTTAAGAATATAACGGGCAATAGAGGGGCTGATGGGCGAGCCGCCATTGAGAACATCCAGAATCGAGATTCCGATATCTTCCTTGAACATATCCTTGAGCAGATAGCCGCTGGCACCGGCTCGAATGGCACCCACCACTTTTTTTTCTTCCGCAAAAACCGAAACCACCATCGCTTCAGATGAAGGGTGTATCGATTTCAGATATCGAATCAACGATGCGCCATCGCCATCGGGCAGACCCAGATCAACCAGCATGATATCCGGCCTGTTGTGCAACAGATCCCGGCACGCCTTGCAACTGCCGACCGAGCCGAACAGGCGTAGTTGCGGGTGTTCAGCCACAGCACGCTCGAAATGCTGGCGCATCAGAGCATCATCTTCGACAATCAGAACGGTGGCAATACTGCCTGAAACCGAATCAGTAGCTGAATAGCGACTCAACCCGCCTTGCGGCTCCCAATCTGAGAATAACAAGAGGT
>CAYZJL010000328.1:0-1786 GCA_964478615.1 uncultured Zetaproteobacteria bacterium | reverse complement strand
AACAGCAAGGGATTGAATGACCTTTAGCAAGAGTTATACCGGACAGTAGTGACTTGAAATATGTCCTGTTCAAAAAGGCAAAGAACCCTAAATCCCCCCATATCTGTAATTTCATCTAATGATTTGTTTTTTCGTTTGGTTTTTAAATAAAGGCTGCCAATGCTTTTTACCCGATATTTTGTTAAATACACAGGCAGTCCATTATCATCACGTTCATTAACAATTGCTTCTTCTAAGGCACCTAAAGCTTGTTTTGTATCAGAGACAATATTATTGAGATGCTGTTCTACTTCCTCATATGTGTACATCTTCCCTCCATAATCTCATCCATTAAACTAGTATAGAGCAATTTCACAAAAATCCACAAGTGAATTTTTAGTTTTCATTCAAACTCAAGAAACTCAAGGGCCTATACCTTCTACTTTTACTTTAATGGGGTCGCGTCTTGGGTATTGAATTTGTAGAGGTGAATTCAAGTTATAACGACACATGGTTGTTACCTTTTGAGATTGTGAGTGCTTTGCACGCCCGATTGTGGTGAGCCAAGCCCTTCATAAGACTGCCAAATCCAGACGATTGATATGAACCAACGAACGCCTGAAATGCGGCCAGTCCCATTGTTTGCCCGGATCCCACTTGCGCCCCGGCGCAATATCCTGATGGCCGACAATGCGTTCGGATGAAATGGCTGGATAATGATGCATCAGTGTTTTGCATAAACGGGCTGTTTCGCGGTATTGCGCTGCCGTGAACGGGGTGCGCTCGTCACCAATCATTTCGATGCCGATGGCATAATCGTTACAAGCGCTTCGACCTTGCCATTCGGAAACACCGGCATGCCATGCGCGCCGGTCACACGCGACGAATTGTGCAATGTCACCATTTCGATCCACCACAAAATGGGCTGATACCTTTAAATCGCGCAGTGTCTCAAAGCTTGGGTGAGCCGTACAATCCAGCCGCCCCATGAACAGATCATCAATATAATGTGACTCGAAGCGTCCGTCCGGCAGGCTGATGGCGTGCAGCACAATCAAATCGACGACCACGCCGTCAGGACGCGCATTGTGATGAAGTGAATTCAACTGCCGCATGGGCTGATGATGATAAGCAAAGACGTGCAGCACAAGGCGCAAGCCGCCCCCTCTCTCTCCTGACACCTCACCCCTAACATTTGTTCGCATTTTTTACCTTTATTCATACGCTATTTAAGTCAGAGTTGCACAATGACAAGCGACAATGCAAAGCTGATGCGCCTGGCCACCTACGCCTCCATGACGGTGGCCATCGTTTTGATTCTGACCAAAACAGTGGCATGGGTGATGACTGATTCGGTCAGCCTGATGGCCACATTGATTGATTCCTGCCTCGATGCGCTGGCTTCGCTGGTCAACTTGATTGCGGTGCGCCATGCCCTGACACCGGCCGATAAACAGCACCGTTTCGGACACGGCAAGGCCGAAGCGCTGGCCGGACTCGGGCAGGCCACGTTCATTGCCGGTTCCGCTCTGTTTCTGGTGCTCGAATCCATCTCACACCTGTGGAATCCGCAGCCGATTTCCGCCTTGGGGGTCGGCATTGCCGTGATGATTGTTTCTATTCTCGCAACGCTCGCTCTGCTGATGTTTCAGCGCTATGTTATCAGCAAGACAGGCTCTACCGCCATCAAGGCCGATCATCTGCACTACAAGACTGATTTATTGGTCAATGGCAGCGTCATTGGTGCGCTGTTGCTGGCCTATTACGGCTGGCCGGGATTCGACCCCGTATTCGCGCTGGCGATTGC
>CAYZJL010000327.1:0-1805 GCA_964478615.1 uncultured Zetaproteobacteria bacterium | reverse complement strand
CAGAAATACTTCGTGCTCTTCATGTACTTCGTGGTTGATCTTCTTTATCAGCCTGCGGCCTGAAAACCATCGGCTTCGGCCAACGCATCAAAATCTTTCAGGCTGGCATCAATAATGCGCGGTTTATTGATCGCATCAACAATAGCTTCCTGCGTTTTCAGCCCGTTACCGGTAATGCACAACACAATTGATTCATCACGCGGCAACTTGCCGGATTCAATCAGTTTTTTGGCACAGCCCAAGGTGACACCACCGGCAGTTTCAGCAAATATGCCTTCGGTTTCCGCCAACATCTTCATGGCATCCACAACTTCCTCATCGGATACATCTTCAGCCCAGCCACCTGTCTCGTTGATTACCCGGTTGGCATAAAATCCGTCTGCCGGATTACCAATAGCCAATGATTTAGCAATGGTATTGGCATGCACCGGATGAATCAGATCGGTACCATCCTTCACCGATTTGGTAATAGGCGAGCAACCGGTGGCCTGAGCTCCATACATCGATGTGCCGTTATCCTCAACCAGGCCCAATTGAATGAATTCCTTGATCGATTTATGAATCTTGGTGCACAGCGAGCCGGATGCCATTGGCACGACCACATGCTTGGGCGCTTTCCAGCCCAGCTGCTCCATCACTTCATAACCGAGCGATTTGGAACCTTCGGCATAAAACGGACGCACATTCACATTCACAAAAGCCCAGCCGTACTTGCCGGCCACTTCCGAGCATAAACGATTCACATCATCATATTCGCCTTTGATACCGATAATGCGCGTACCGAAAATACCGGCACCCAAGACCTTACCTTGCTCCAGATCATGCGGAATGAATACATACGACTCCAATCCTGCGGCAGCGGCATTAGCAGCCACCGAACCGGCCAGGTTGCCGGTTGAGGCGCAGGCTACGGTTTTAAAACCGAATTCTACCGCCTTGGACAAGGCCACGGACACCACTCGATCTTTGAATGACAGGGTCGGATAGCAGACCGAGTCGTTCTTGATATATAACTCGGATACGCCCAGCACTTTTTCCAGATTTTTCGCTCGCACCAATGGCGTGAAACCATTTTGGGCCCCAACAGTCGGCTCGCCATCAATTGGCAACAACTCTTTATAGCGCCACATGGTCTGCGGACGCGATTCGATCAATTCACGGGTGAAATAGCCATCCAGCTTTTCATAATCATAGACCACTTCCAGCGGCCCGAAACAAAACTCACATACGTGGGTGGGCTGGATATCATATTCCTGACCACACTCACGGCATTTTAAAGCGCGAACAATATTCATTTATCAAACTCCATAGCGGCATAGCAGAGTACAAACAAAAAAACCTCCGCGATAAAGCGAAGGTTGTATCAAGAGAGTGCACGTATGTGCATCAGCCGAACAACCCGCATCATCGCTCCTTTGAGGTTTCCCTCTCAGGCAGGCATTGGCACCATTCTCCTCGGATTTCTGTTCTCGTTCATGCAAAAAAACAGGGCATCTTTGGCCGGTTGCCGCGATATCATCGGGCCTGCACCCTCCACCGCTCTTGATAAGCCGGATTTAATATGTAGTGACGAATTATCGGGCCACTTTCATAAAACGCAAGCTATTACTACATCCCCGTTTTCCACAGCATCTGCCAGACTAACGCTGCCTCCTCCTCTGCTGCTCACAAATTAGTCCATGAGTTCTTCGACATGGGTCAAAAGCTCAGTCAAACATTGGATCGTTTCTTTCCTGTCCAACGCATCAAATCTTGGGCGCTCACAGAAGTTGACCCGCTTCTGCTCATAGGAACTGACCCATCGC
>CAYZJL010000326.1:0-1810 GCA_964478615.1 uncultured Zetaproteobacteria bacterium | reverse complement strand
CACCTTGACATGGTGGGGGTCGGCGGTTCGAAACCGCCCGAGCCTACCATTTACATGATGTCGATTTATCTAAGGCCGGACTGTTCATAGTTCGGCCTTACTGTTTTAAGCTCTTGGCGTATGCGCTTGCTGCGCTAGGATGCACACCGTTTTATCTGGAGGAGATCATCGCCATGAACATTCAACTGCCTGACGGCTCAACGCGCACCTTGCAAGAGGGCGCCACTGCATATGATTTAGCTGCTGATATTGGTGAAGGTTTGGCCCGCGCCACCATTGCTGCATCAGTCAACGGTACGCAGGTGGATGTGTCGCATCTGTTGAGTGATGGTGATCAGGTTTCTTTGATTACACTGAAATCGGATGAGGGACTGGATATTATCCGTCACTCCATGTCGCATTTGATGGCCATGGCTGTACAGGAGGTGTTTCCGAAATCACAGGTGACTATTGGGCCTGTGATTGAAGATGGCTTCTATTATGATTTTGCTTTTGAACGCGCCTTTACGCCGGATGATCTGAAAAAGATTGAGCAGAAGATGCGTCAGCTTTCCAATCAGAAGTTACCAATTATCCGTGAAGAGTTGGGACGTGATGCTGCCATTGCCCATTTTGAGCATATTGGAGAAACCTATAAAGCCAAGTTGATTGCCCGCATTCCTGCTGGCGAAACCGTTAGTTTGTACAGACAGGGCGAATGGTCTGATCTATGCCGTGGGCCGCATGTGCCGAATACCAGTTTCCTTAAACACTTCAAGCTGATGAAGGTAGCTGGCGCTTATTGGGAAGGTAACTCCGATAATGAGCAGCTACAGCGCATCTATGGTACGGCATGGGCCTCTAAAGGCGATCTGAAAGCGTATCTGCTGCGTTTGGAAGAGGCAGAGAAACGTGATCACCGTAAATTAGCCAAATCGCTCGATCTGTTCCATCTGCAGGAAGAGTCACCGGGCATGATTTTCTGGCATCCTAAAGGCTGGACTATCTGGCAGCAGGTGGAGAATGAAATTCGCGCTGTGATGCGTGATAACGGTTATCAGGAGATCAAGACACCGCAGCTGGTGGACCGTAAGTTGTGGGAAAAATCGGGTCACTGGGACAAGTTCCGTGATGAGATGTTCACCACCAATACCGATAATCGTGATTATGCCATCAAACCGATGAACTGCCCTTGCCATATTCAAGTGTTTAACCAGAATCTACACTCTTATCGTGAGTTGCCTCTGCGTCTGGCTGAGTTCGGCTCCTGCCATCGTAATGAGCCATCGGGCACATTGCATGGTTTGATGCGTCTGCGTAACTTTGTCCAGGATGATGCGCATATTTTCTGTACCGAAGAGCAGATTCAGGCCGAAGTATGTGATTTCATTGATCTGACTTATGATGTGTACAAGCGTTTCGGTTTTGAAGATGTGATTATTTTCTTATCTGATCGTCCGGATAATCGTGTTGGTACCGATGAGCAGTGGGATAAAGCCGAATCATCCCTGCATCAGGCCTTACAATCGAAAAATATCGAATATGGTGAGAATAAAGGTGAGGGTGCGTTTTACGGGCCGAAGATTGAATTTTCTCTGAAAGACTGTCTGGGACGTGTGTGGCAGTGTGGTACCATTCAGGTCGATTTCTCCATGCCTGGGCGGTTAGGCGCGCAGTATGTGGCTGAGGACTCATCACGTCAGACACCTGTGATGCTGCATCGCGCTATTTTGGGTTCGATGGAGCGTTTCATCGGTATTTTGATAGAACAGCATGCAGGTAAGTTTCCATTCTGGCTGGCTCCAGTGCAGGCAGTGATCTGTAATATCAC
>CAYZJL010000325.1:0-1826 GCA_964478615.1 uncultured Zetaproteobacteria bacterium | reverse complement strand
TCGCTGAACAACCAGGGCAACTAAGCATATGGTGAGCGGCTTGATGGGTGAGAATTGGGAATGGTGCGTGAGTTGCGTGGGGATAAGCGATGCATTGGCGTGGTAACCAGCTTGCAGAGTCTGGGTTCTGGTCTGGAGTTACAGGGCAAATATGAAGAGGCTGAAGGACTTAGCCGTAAATCGCTGACAATGACGAAAGAACTATATGGTGAGAATAATTTTGACGTAGCAATCAGCTTGAGGCTTTTGGTTTCGATTTTAAAATCGCAAGGCAAGGATGCTGAAGCTGACGAACTGGAGTGTGAGATACTGGCATAACTCCATTATATAAATTCATGACACTCAAATTACCAGAGACGGCTTTAGCTTTGATAGGGAGGTTTTAATGGCGCGTCGTAAGCACACAGGGAAGCAAAACATTCGCAATATTTCAGCGTTGCAGTTTTTTACAGACCGGGAAGAAGAACGCGCAATTATTAAACGCTTCTTTGAAACGGTCATGGATTCAGGCACGGCGATTGAAAAGCCTGTATTGCATTTTTATGGAGTGGGCGGTGCGGGTAAAAGCTCTTTGGTGAACAAGTCGATTCAGGAGTGGTCGGAAGAATCTTCATCGCAGAAAAAAACATTCAAAGTTGCACTTGTAGATTTCGATCATTCGGAAGCGGAAAAGAATTATACGCCGGCTCATGCGCTTTGGGATATTCGTTCGACTTTGGCTCGGTCGGGCATCATGATGTATTATTTTGATGCCTTGTATTCCATATATTGGTGCAAAACGCACGGCGGGAAGAATTCCGATCTTGATCTTGCGCCCTTGACCAAACTATTCGATCTTGGCATGAATAAGAGTGATTTTGCCAACGACATGCTGGATAGCATAGGCAATCTTATTCCTGAAACATGGTCTGATGCCTTTGGTACGCTGTTCGATGCGGCTGGCACAGCCACATCAAGTGTAAAAACAGGAGTTGGTAGCGCAAAGTTTATTGCCGCTTTAAAAAACAATCGGGAAATAGCAGCCATTGCCCAACGCTTGGATTTTGATTCTGTTGCCAGTGTCGAGCTGAAAAGCGCTGAAGCGATTCAAAACATGATGGCTGAAGTCTTTGGAATAGAGCTTGCAGACATCCTGACGAAAAAGAAGCTCTCATTAGCTCTCATCATTGATGGGTTTGAACGGATTCAACCCAAACAATCGATTGAAGATGCGGTTCGTGATTTTTTGGTGTTTGCTGCCTTAAATAAGAAGGATGAGAAGCCGACATCCCGTATGGGGACGATTATTCTTGGCCGTGAGACATTGAAATGGACAGGCCGGCAAGGGCTGGATGAAAACAGTTGGGAACATTTAATTGAAACGCATCGTCTGGGCGGTCTGGCAGCCAGCGATGCCCGCGAATTTCTCAACAAGGCTATTGCCTTTGAACACGCATCCGATAATCCGACCACAGCGGAACTGATCGAACAGCATGCTGGCGCTATTTTGACATCATGCTACGAGGATGAAGAGGATGGGGACGGCTATCACCCTTATTATATTGATCTGTGCATTGGCATGATTCGCGACCGTGGTGAACGCTTTGACGTGGCGCGCCACTTGGGCAATTCACCAGAGCAGTTGCAGAAGCGTTTCTTTAAATACATGGATCCCGATGATAAGGATTTCCATTTATTACTCGCTATAGCGCTTCGCTTTGATTGGCCGCTTATCAATGGCATTGCTGTCAAAAATATCGTTTCCATCCCGAAGAAACTGGCTTTTGACAGTTTTATTCGTAATCACTCGTATGTGATCGAATATACGGATCAGCCGGGGCAATATC
>CAYZJL010000324.1:0-1832 GCA_964478615.1 uncultured Zetaproteobacteria bacterium | reverse complement strand
AGGGGGGTCAAAATTGGACGCTGATGGGGGGTCAATTTTGGATGCTGATTGACAAGAGCTTGTCGTAGGCCACATAGTTGATGATAAAGAGGTCATTACCCGGTTCTATATCTTTGACGTGATCATCAAGTTGGCCATAAACCAGCACAGCCCTTTGTTTAAGCCTGCGAGTCACCGCTGCACTGACCTCATAAAAATCACCGGCAATACTCACGGCTGATGAACCAAGCGCGAAGACGATGGGTGTGTCACCGGCATCAATGAATGCCTGTAACTTCTCAAGCTCTTCTCTCTCTGCCATTTCGGTTGATAAGAGGGGAAAGCCAGTCATAGTGGTGTTTACCGGCCAGTCATCCTGGGCATTGGCAAAACTGTTGGGAAACATCGCCAGTGTTCCATAAGGTGAATATTGCCCTTCAAAGATGGGGTGGCCGCTGGGTGGAGGAAGCTGATGATCCTTACACAGTTTATAAAGTGGCTTAGCCCATGACTTGCTTGCACTTTTAATCAATTTGAAAAGTCCCCTGTAGAGGGCAGGGCTGAAACTATGAACTTTTCGTAACCATGGTGCTGGAGATAAGATGGGGGGCTCACATACTGATAAGAAAAACATGGGCGCTAATGCGGTTGATAACCAGGGGATATTCTTCTCCCTGCAAATCACGGGCGTGCAATAAGCCATAGGATTGGAGATCACAAGATCAACGCATTTCACAGCTTTAAGGGTATCGCTATAGGTGGCTTCAATACCTTTCATTAACTCGCGGGTAACGATCTCCCCGCCCTTTATCGGGTCAAAGGTGCGTTGCAGAAACTCCCGAACCTTCATCGGCGTTGTGTATTGATCGAGGCTGCTGCGCAAATGAATAAATGGAATATCTTCGGCTTCGATTTGAGACTGGAAAATGGAGGTGCTACCAACTGCTACATCATGCCCTCGGCTTTGCAGGATTCTGGCCAGTGCTACATATGGGTAGAGATCGCCCAGAGAACCGAAACAGGTAATAAGTATCCTGGCCATCGCTTACTTCTTTCCCGCACCATCAATAAAACAATCGACAGCATGGGCTAAACGCTCATCCAGAGAGAATGAATCAGGATCGGAGAACCACATCAGACTGATCGCAGTAAAATTAAGCATCACCTGAGTGGCCAACTCAGATGAGGCGATATCTCGACGAATATCACCCTGCATTTGCCCCGCTTCCATAACAGATGTGAGAACATCATCGAAGTCAGTTTGAAAACCTGGATGTGTATGATTGCTGATCTGTTGAAACTGATAGCTGAAATGAATGCGGGCATATTCCGGCTCAGCCTTAAATCCTTTTGCGCCATCCAGAAAAATTTTCATCAATCTACTGCGCGTACTCGGATAGAGGCTCATAAGCAGAGGAACCCACTTGGACTTTTTCTCAGCATTGTGTAGCCAATGAGCGCTTACTATTGCTTCTTTCACTGGAAAATAGCTGTAGAGCGTTCGCTTCGCCACATCGGCAGTATCAGCGATGCCCTCCATGGTGGTATTATCAAACCCCTGTTTTCTAAAGAGCTTCATAGCGCACTGTACGATATGCAAGCGCATCTTAGCCTTTTTTCGATCTCGTCTGGTTTGTTGGGTATCTTCTTTAAATAAATGCACGATGGGCGAAAGTATACGGCGTGCATTTATCAGTGTCAAAACAGGCAACCTGTTTGCTTCATGATAAATACCGTTCATCGCTCCATATAGCCATTCGTCGCAGCCTCATTGAGTTTCTCAAGCCATCCCTCCTATGCTGCCGCTAGTTCGGAAGCCAGGGAGTTGAAATGAATAAAACGTATTATTGTAT
>CAYZJL010000323.1:0-1834 GCA_964478615.1 uncultured Zetaproteobacteria bacterium | reverse complement strand
TATCTCAGCATCGCCCTGTTTATCTTTCAGGGCTTTTAACTCAAGTTTCGGAGTTCAAATTTAGCCAATAATTCCGCATAAGCTGTTGAATATAAAAGAAGATGGGCCCCGCGCGTGGTAAAATGTTTGTGTTCGAAAACAAACAACAAAACCACCCGGAGAACCCATTGAATAATGACATAAACGCTGCCAGCCTGCCACCCCTGATCAGCGACATAATGACGGATTCAAAGCACTACATTGACAATCTTTTCGCAGATACTTGGAAGAAGCTTAGATTGAATTCATTGATCAAAAGCGCAGGCTTTACCAAGCGAAGCGGAATTGAAATAACGGAGGCAGTATTTTTATTGCTGCTCTGGAAATGGCTCAACATGTCATCAATAGCCATGTTTTCCAAGAAAGCCCTAAGAACCTTTTCAATGGCTAGAAAAGATGTTATGTACGATTTATTGAAGCGGGAACAGATTAATTGGCGCGTGCTTAACAGTCAAACGGCCAAAGCGGTCTATCAACAGAACAAGCTGATAGTGAGTCGCGTTAAGGCGTTTGTATTGGATGACTCAATCAAAATTCGGTGTGGTAAGAAAATGGAAGGTGTCTCCAGTCATTTTGATCATGTCACGGGACGCCATGTCATGGGGCAGCAAGTATTGACGCTGGGGCTGGCAACGGAAGAAGCTTTTCTACCTTTGGATTCACAGATTTACATCAGCCAGGTTAAAGCACGGGAACTGATTCATCCCTATGAGGATGGTCGTAGTGTTGCGGGCAAGCGTTACAGTGAAGCAACCACCCAGACCAAACCGGAAATGGCTGCGAACATGATGAAACGGGCTATTCGAAGTGGGATGGAAGCGGATTATATCTTAGCGGACGCTTGGTTTGGCACCAAGCCAATGATCCGCACTGCCTTAGAGCTGGATGTCTGTGCAATCTTGCGGATGAAGAAGAACAGGATGAAATATCGCGCGGTGGTGAGTGGCCGAAAAAAGCAACTATTAAATGCTCAGGAACTCTATGCCTATGCCGTAAAGCGGGAATGGAAAAAAGTAAGGGGCATGCCCTGGAAGGCCGTGGTACTGGATGTGGAATTGGATATGGCTGAAAAGGATGAAAAAAAGCCCCGGTGCCAACCTGTGCGATTGCTATTTGTTCGGGGATTGAAAGAACCTGGTGACGCTGAGGCTGGCAAGAAGGATTGGGCGTTATTCTTGACGACGGATATTCAGCTGAGCATGAGTAAGATGCTGGAGATCTATGCATTGCGCTGGGGGATTGAAGTCTATTTCAAGGAAGCGAAACAGCATCTTGGCTTCCTAAAGGAGCAAACGGCTACCTTTGCATCGCACACCGCATCAATACACCTGTGCGCGATTCGCTACTTGATGCTGGTACACAATAAACTGGAAGGTCAGGATTATCGTATCGGAGATATTCGGTCACAGATACAGGATCAGTTGGATTCACTTAGTTTTGCTGGACAACTATGGCAAATATTTCGCGCCATCATATCCGGTACCCTTAATGATTTACGGACAACGCTGGGTTGTTCAGTCGATACGGTTATGCTGGCTATTGATCAACGTGTCCATGAGTTTTTTGTCCGTAGTCTTCAGCTGGACTCATTTACTATGCAATTGGAGTATGAGTGATGGGAAAGCTGGGACTGATTTTTGCTATTTTGAACTCCGAAACTTGAGTTATAACTTACCCTCAACCTACAGAAATATTGATCAACCATTATTAGCAATAGATTCCTACCCGGCTACAATCATCCACCATAAGACCGCCACACTCCCTTTAACGGATATAAGCCTCGGTCGTATAACGT
>CAYZJL010000322.1:0-1848 GCA_964478615.1 uncultured Zetaproteobacteria bacterium | reverse complement strand
GCCCGCACCCTGGACGCATGTCACCCAATACTGCGGCAGGCTTTCTGTTAAGCGCGATTGTGCTTGTTTTAATGTCGATGTTCAAATCGAAGAATCGATTCACTACGGTGACCCATGCCCTGATTATACTGCTGGGGCTATTGGCATTTATTGGCATCAGTATGACCATTCTGATTTCAGATATACCAGAAGATTTTGCCCATTTCGCATCCATGTCGTTGTTTACGGCCATCTCCTTTCTGCTGTTATCGATAAGTTTATTGTGTATTCATGCGCAGAGGTATCAACACACAGGGGTAAATGCCTTTCTACATTCTTCCATCCATTTGATGTACAACCTCAAATATCCACAGAAATTTGCTTTAATCAGCCTGGTGATGCTTATCCCTCTGGCTTTTCTGATGTCGGAAAAACTGACTGAACTGGATCAGGCTGTTGTCGAGGCTAAGATCAAAATCATGGGTATTGAGCATATCCGGGCTACTGGTAGATTGTTGAGGATTGTGCCTGAGCATCGCGGCATGCTCAATGCCAGGCTTGCCTCGCCGGACGTATTCGAAGAGACCATGCAACAGAAAACAGCAGAAGTGGATGCCCTGTTTGCAGTCAATGATGTGATGGACAAGAAGCACGCAAAATATATCGATGTGCCTGATGAATGGACAGGGATTCAAGAGCGATGGGAAAAGATTAAAGCCAACCATCAAGACGCTCATGTTGCATGGCGTTTGCATACGGAAATTATTGCGTTACTTGCTAAACATCTGCGTGATGTTGGCAGTATCACCCTGCTTTCCTACGATGATGACCCTATGATACATAATCTCGTGGCCGCCCAGTTGGAAATACTGCCGCAATTGTTCGAACAAATAGGCCAGTTGCGTGGGCAAGGTGCAGGTTTTGTTGCCCGCAGAGCTATCTCGGTTGATGAACAGTTGATGCTGGGCAGTATGGCCAGTGAAATCTCACTGCTATTACACGAGTCAGAGCAGTTGCTTGTTTATGCGCTAGGGCGTGCTAAACATCCTGAATTAGAACGATTGAACAGAGACTTTGTTTTACATACCCATGCATTCCTTGCTGTTGCCGAAGCACAGTTGATTACAGGTAAGCAACTCTCTATGTCATCTGAACCATACTTCTCGGTGGCGACGCGTGCTTTGCATGCCGGATATGCTTTCAACA
The DNA here is from genome assembly GCA_964478615.1 of uncultured Zetaproteobacteria bacterium. Lineage (GTDB taxonomy): Bacteria > Pseudomonadota > Zetaproteobacteria > Mariprofundales > Mariprofundaceae > Mariprofundus. The sequence goes on along the minus strand of CAYZJL010000322.1, from coordinate 663 downwards.
ATAGCGCCTTAGCCTTCTTGAGTCAGAAACTTCTGCAGCGGATTAATGAAAGTGTCACCATGCAATACACCATTAAACTGTCGGCTGTATTGATTTTATTCCTTATCATGTATCTATTTTGTGGCTTCTATCAATCGGTGATGAACACTATTCACGCGTTGAACGATGCTGCTCAGCGCATGCGCGATGGAGATTCGGATGCAATTACTGCGCTAGCAACCACCGATGAGATGGGCGATGTTGTCGCTTCATTCAATGCCATTGCCAATGAACTGATGCGCGTTAGCTCGCAGATGAGCGCAGTGGTTGATCACACTGTAGATGGTATCATCACTATTGATGCGTATGGTACGATCAAGTCATTTAACCCGGCTGCTGAGACTGTTTTTGGTTATTTAGCCAGTGAAGTGATCGGGCAAAATATCACCATGCTCATGCCTGAACAGTATCACGAACGCCATCAAGCGGGCTTGCAGCGTTATACTCAGCTTGGCGAGGGGGCTGTGGTTGGTTCATCTAAATCAGTTTCGGTGCACGGTTTGATGAAGGATGGGTCGGAGTTCCCTATGGCCTTATCGATCAGTTCCATGCAGGTGGATGGTCAACAATTGTTTATCGGCATGGTACGCGATATTTCTGAGCAGCAGCAGATGGAAAAACAAC
>CAYZJL010000321.1:0-1872 GCA_964478615.1 uncultured Zetaproteobacteria bacterium | reverse complement strand
TGATGGAAAATGCATTGGATGCAGGGGCAACTCAGGTCACGGTGCGTATCACTGGCGCCGGTAAAAAGTCCATTGTGATTGAAGATAATGGTAGTGGTATGTCGGCTGAAGATGCTGAACTCTCTTTGCAACGTCATGCCACCAGTAAAATTGAGATTTCTGATGATCTGCATCGCATAGCCAGTCATGGCTTTCGTGGTGAGGCTCTACCATCGATCGCGTCCGTTTCACGTTTCCGTATGCAGACAGCGCTGGCCGGTAGTAGTGAAGGCATTGAAGTGCGTGTGGATGGGGGGGGCGCGACTGAAACACGGCCAGCAGCACCGCGTAATGGCACCCGCATTGAGGTGCTGGATCTGTTTCTGAATACACCGGCGCGTTTGAACTTTATGCGCACAGATAAAACAGAGGAAGCAGCGATTGTTGAATCATTCCGTTCGCTGGCCCTGGCCAACCCAGCTGTGGCGATGCAGCTGGAGCTCGATGGTCGCAGACGTTTTAATTTCTCCAGTCAGGATGAGCGCTCCCGTATTGTTGCTATTCTGGGGGATGCATTTGCTGAGAATAGTTTGGAGATAAGTATAGGGCATGAGGGTATGCAGATCTCGGCCCATCTTGGTTTGCCTACATTCCACCATCGTGATTCAACTAAAATGATGTTTCTGGTCAATGGTAGGGTGATCCGTGATAAACAGTTGATTGCAGCCATGCGGGCGGGATATCGCGATGTGATGTTCCATGACCGTTATCCGGTTGGTCTGATTCGGCTGGAGATAGATCCAGCCGATGTGGATGTGAATGTGCATCCGGCCAAGCGTGAAGTGCGTTTTAAATCACCACAGACAGTACGTGCTGGCATTGTATCCTGTATTCGCGCCGCTATTGAGCGTATGGGGCAATCGGTAGCATCTACCACTACAGATCAGGCCATGCATGCCATGCAGCGCCCGGGCTCTTCAGATGATCGACCTCAATCGGGTTCTGCTTCGAGCCCATATGCTGGTGGCTCCATGCCGAACTTCTCTTCGGGTGAATTTAGAGCTCCAGCACGTCAATCTGCTACATCTGCTAGTCTGCCAGCAGACCTTCAGCGTATTCTGTTTTCCAGTGCTTCAGCATATGAACCTGAAGGTGGTTATCAGGTGGCTGGAGCTCTGGACCTGGGCCATGCCCTGGCCCAAATTCACCGCTGCTATATTTTAGCCCAGACCACAGGCGGCGTGATTCTGGTGGATCAACATGCTGCTCATGAGCGCATGACCTATGAAAAACTAAAAAAGCAGCTGGTGGGTGAGCGCATTGCTACCCAGATGTTGCTTGAATCGGTCTCTTTATCGTTGGATGCTGAGACAGCGGCTTGGCTACATGATCATGACGATGCATTGATGCCATTCGGTGTTGAGATTGATGTGACAGGTGAAGAGTCATGTTGCATTCGTTCTGTGCCTGCGATGTTGTCAGCAGAACCTGTGGCAGAACTGGTGGCTGAATTGATTGAAGCGTGCCGTTTGCTTGGTGCGGAGGCAGAAGCAGGCAGCAGTGGGCAGGCGCGGGTACTTGAGCGCTGGCTGGGTAATCGTGCCTGCAAAGGTTCGATCAAGTCAGGACGTCTGTTATCGCATGATGAGCAGGAAGCATTGTTAAGAAAAATGGAACAGACACCGAATATCGCTCAATGCAACCATGGCCGCCCGACCTATGTGTCACTCTCCTTGAATGATCTCGACCGCCTCTTTGGCCGGAAAGATTAAAAGCTTCCTTTCGCTGTATCTGTAAAGGTTGCAAAGTGAAACCTAATGTGTGTATTATGTTTCTTGTCGTCTAAGAAGGAGTTCCAAATGGCTATCGCAATTAAACTTTCTAATGAGCTCG
>CAYZJL010000320.1:0-1929 GCA_964478615.1 uncultured Zetaproteobacteria bacterium | reverse complement strand
TGGCATTGGACTTCACATGCTTGGCGACCGACCAGGCAAACAGCATATCGTTCCACTCCGTCTCGTTTGGCTGGCGTTTCGTCACCACCTTACAGGCATCACGATCCAGGATATGCGCATCGCGCTCCTGCACCAGCAAACCACCGTTCACACGCTTGAACTCCAGACCACCAGTCACCGGTTCGATATTCGGAGCCAGTAACAGACGTAAATTTTTGCGCTCTTTCAACACCGCACGTGCCTCATCAGAAAAACCGGGCGCAATCACCACTTCCATAAAGGTTTGTGCAATCAATTTGGCCGTATCAGCAGTGAGTTCGCGATTAAAGGCAGCAATACCACCAAAAGCAGAGACCGAATCCGCTGCGCGGGCACGTTCATAAATCTCCGCCTGCGTGCCGCAACCCATGGCCACACCACATGGGTTGGCATGTTTAACAATCACCACTGCTTCATCATTCAAATCGCGAACCAATGCAAAAGCGGCATCAGCATCAGCGATATTATTATATGACATCGCTTTGCCCTGCAACACCTCACAATCGGCCATGGATAGACCTTCATCTTCAACATCGGCATAAAAAGCGCCATCCTGATGTGGATTTTCGCCATAACGCAGTTCATCAGCAGTTTTAATAAACTGACGGGTAAAGATATCCGGGAATTTTCGTGTAGAGCCATCGGGATTCAATGCTGAAAAATGGTTGGCAATCGCACCATCATAAGCCGCGGTATGCGCAAAAGCTTTGGTCGCCAAAGCACGGCGCACAGATTCGTTCAACGTATTGCTATCGATTGCATTGATCACCACATCATAATCAGTCGGATCAACAACAATGGTCACAAATTTATGATTCTTGGCCGAGGCGCGCACCATACACGGGCCGCCGATATCGATATTTTCAATCGCATCTTCAATCGTACAGCCTTCTTTGGCCACCGCTTCACGGAAAGGGTAGAGATTCACACAGACCAGATCGATCTGTTCGATACCATGCTCAGCCATCGATGCCAGATCACCATCATGATCACGACGTGCCAAAATACCGCCGTGTACTTTCGGGTTCAGTGTTTTCACACGACCATCCATCATCTCAGGGAAACCGGTGTAATCAGATACATCGCGGCATTCAATACCAGCAGCACGCAACAATTTAGCCGTGCCACCGGTTGATAAGATTTTCACTCCACGTTCAGCCAATGCTTTCGCAAAGCCTTCCACGTTAGTTTTGTCTGACACGCTGATTAGTGCCTGTTTAATAGAAGCCATGAGCTCACTCCAGAAGATACAAAAGGGAGCGGCAAGCTACCTGTTGCCCATCTGTTCGCAACTGAAAGAAAAGCCACACTATTTTCTACAACACTTACTTCACAACATATCTCACATCAAAGCATGGTTATAGCAATCATCTTGCCATGATTATCTTGTAAAAGAAGCTATCTGCCATATCGCATCAAAGCAGCGAGAAAAGTTATTGCTTTATCTCGACCTCTTCTTTTTGGAGGCCTTATGACAGACAAAATAACAGAAGACACCCAGGGCCCAATCGAGCGTTTCTGTGAAGATATTTTATGGGGCGGCCGCTGGGCCGTTGTGCTCGCCATACTCGGAGGTATGTTTACCGCCAGCATCATGTTCTACATCGCCTCTGTCGATGTTTATCACCTGATACTCCGCTTATTGAATACATGGGCACCACCGATGTAGTCGCCCGTGAGTTAGTACGCTCTGATGTTATTGGTCACGCAGTAGAGGTGATTGATGTTTTTTTACTGGCTATTTGTTTTACTTATTTTCTCCTATGGTATTTATGAACTTTACATCAGTAAAATTGAATTAGCTTACACCGACGAAGCATCCGAACACCTATTAAGAATCAACAACCTGGATGATCTTAAAAGGTTGAGTCCCGAATGGCACTAACTTAA
>CAYZJL010000319.1:0-1931 GCA_964478615.1 uncultured Zetaproteobacteria bacterium | reverse complement strand
TACACACCCTATTTACACCCTAAAGCCAAAAAATTTCAGCCAAGAGTTAACAAAAACGTTTTTAAAAGATGTGTATGTAAAAAACAATAAGCTCGTGATAACACTTGGAGTCAATTGATAAAGAGATGTAGTAAATCATCATGTACAATATTGCCTACAACTGCATTCGCTGAAAGATGGATAATATATCGCCAAAGATTTGGTTTAAAATATGAATAAAACGCTGAAAAATTTAGACTGGATACTGTTTGCCAGTCTGATGGGTTTAGCTGCTATTGGCTTATTTGCGCTCAATATGGCGACGGGTCAGGCGCACCCTGAACTGTGGCAGAAAGAGGCCGGTTTTATAGTTTCCGGAGTCATTGGGTTTGTGGTGCTCTGTTTTGTTCCCCTGAGTTATGTTCGAAAGGCAAGTTGGCCGCTGTATGCAGTGACGTTGCTGCTGATGGTGCTTGTTTGGAGGGTTGGCTGGAAGGTCGATCTGGGTGTTTTTGATTTGCCTTATGCGGGCATCATGCAGTGGCCGTTACTGCTGGTTCTGGCGCATCATTTAGGTGAAGGCGATATTCATGACTGGAAAGGCATTGGCATTGCGATATTGCTGGTGGCAGTGCCTATGTTGGTCGTCCGCCAGCAGTTTGATGTGGTAACGATGATGGCACTGATGCTGATTATCTTCGTTGTGGCCACCGCTGCTGCGCAGTGGCGGGTGCTGACTGTGGCGATGTTTAGCCTGCTGCTGCTTCTGCCAGGTTTCTGGTTAGCTCAATACCCTTATGCGCAAGATCGACTTGTACATTGGTTGTTCGATCCCTCTGCGAGTGTTCAATATGGCTATGACTTTCTGAAAACCACGGGGAATTTCAGGATTGTGGTGATTGGTTTGGCTATCGTGCTGTCAGCCTTGCTGATTTGGCGCATGGTCATGATCGCCTGCCGAGCCCGAAACCGCTTCGCTATCACTGTATGCGCAGCCATGACTACGATGGCGACGTTCTATCTGGCCGAGGAAATTGCCCTAGTATCCGGGGCTGATGTGATCGTTGATAAGCTGAGACTATTCGTCGTAAGTTATGATGGTCTGGCATGGGCTGGATTGATGACTTCAATCGGCGTGGTGATGCGCGTTGCGATTGAATCCCACGAACAGAGATCATGAAAAAGTTCACTCGTTATGGGCTTTCTGGAGTGATGCTACTGCTTGCTGTGACCGTGCTCATGCAGTTTAGAAGCGAGAGCGCAGAGCAGGCAACTCCGAAGACGTTCAGCAATGCCATAGGCATGAAGTTTGTGCGTATCAATGCAGGCCGTTTCTACATGGGCACATGCGAACCGGCGGATGAAAACAGGCCCGAAGCTTCACCCTGCCCTTCCGGCGCGAATGCAGAACCCTCTACCAGTTATGATGAGGTGCCGCAACATGAGGTGCAGATCAGCAAGCCCTTTTATATGGGCATGTATGAGGTGACGCTGGGGCAATTCAAGCAATTCATTGCCGAAGCAGGACGGCGTGACTTGGTGAATAAGGAGTTCCTGCAAGGCAACAGACATGGCGATCATGCTGCGGTGACCAAGGTTTCATGGCGTGATGCGCAGGATTTTATTGTCTGGTTGAATCAAAAAGCCCCGGCGCATCATTATCGGCTTCCCTCGGAGGCGGAGTGGGAATATGCCGCCCGAGCAGGCAACAATAGCATGTATCCATGGGGCGATGATGAGAGCCTGATCGGCTCTTATGCCTGGTATTGGAACAATGCCACGCATGTGGATGAAACATTTGCCCACAATGTCGGGCAAAAGAAGCCCAACGCATGGGGTTTGTATGATATGCAAGGCAATGTCTGGGAATGGGTGCAGGACTGCTGGAATGATGACTATTGTTACGTGTTCCCCTGTTTAAGGACGACCAAGCTATAACATTCCGCGCACAT
>CAYZJL010000318.1:0-1939 GCA_964478615.1 uncultured Zetaproteobacteria bacterium | reverse complement strand
GGAGATTGGCATATTGGTAAGTCTGCTGATAACCGTTCTGCCAGCAAAGCCATTGATCATGGTCTAAATTTGAGCCAGCACAGGGCTCAACAGATCACAGCGCAAAAGATTCAAGGCTGGCACTGGTTTGTCGCCATGGATCAGAATAATTATCAGGATCTGTTATTGATGGGGGCTGATGCTTCGAAACTATTATTGATGCGTCAGTTTGAATCCGGTGATTCCGTATTTGATGTGCCTGATCCTTATTATGGCGGTGCAGAAGGTTTTGAAGATGCGTATCAGATGCTGGCGGCAAATGCCGAGGGTTTATTGGACTTTCTTGAATTGCATAACTGAATTTATTATTGGACGTGAATTCAGGCCAGTCACTGGATTATAACACGCCAAACAAGGTCTATAGTACAGCGATGGGCGGCGGCGCAATGATTGTGGATAAATTCAATAAAAAAGAAAAAATGACATCGGAATAGCAGTTAATAACGGGGCAACGCCGTTGCATGAATTAGTTACCCTCTTAGACTCGGCATATTGTGGTCTTGACGGAGGGAGCCACTATACCAGTATCGAGACGTAGCATGCGTGACCTTATTTAAGATATCAGAGCAACTGAAAGAATTTGAGACACATTGAGGAAACACCCCATGAGCCAGCAAGAGCTAGCTAAAACGTATGACCCGCAGGCGGTTGAACCTGCTATTAATGACCAGTGGCTGAATTCGGATGCGTTTCGCCCGAAGGCGAACAGATCGCCAACAAGCAGCCGGAAGGCGAACGCTCAGGCAACAAGCAGCCCAAAAACTGCTGCCGGTGATAAAGAGGATGACGCCTATTGCATCGTCATTCCGCCACCGAATGTGACCGGCAGTCTGCATATGGGCCATGCATTCACCTTTACCATTCAGGATTCATTGATTCGCTGGCAGCGTTTGAAGGGTAAGTCTACCCTATGGCAGCCGGGTACCGATCATGCAGGTATTGCGACACAGATGGTTGTTGAGCGGATGCTGGATAAAGAGGGGGTTCATAGAAGGGATCTCGGCCGTGAACGTTTTCTTGATCGTGTGTGGGAGTGGAAAGAGGAGTCCGGCGGCACGATTGTGAATCAGCTGAAACAGCTTGGTGCATCATGTGACTGGTCACGTGAACGTTTTACCCTCGATGAAGGTCTGTCGCGCTCTGTCAAAGAAGTGTTTGTGCGTCTCTACGAAGAGGGGCTGATTTATCGTGGTAAGCGCTTGGTCAACTGGGATCCAATCCTGGAAACGGCAGTTTCTGATCTGGAAGTGCAGCATGAAGAGGAGAAGGGCCATTTCTGGCATATGTGCTATCCACATGCTGAAGATCCAAGCAAGCATGTGATTGTAGCAACGACGCGTCCTGAAACGATGTTTGGTGATGCTGCAGTGGCAGTGCATCCGGATGATGAACGGTATAAGGATTTGGTCGGTAAAGAACTGATTCTGCCACTGACCGGTCGCACGATTCCTGTTATTGCTGATGATTATGTTGATCCTGAATTTGGAACCGGTTGTGTGAAAATTACCCCGGCGCATGATTTTAACGATTACGATATTGGTAAACGTCATGATCTGCCGATGATCAATATCCTGACACCGCAAGCGCATATGCTCGATGATGCGATGGTACCGGAAAAATACCGTGGCATGGATCGCTTTGAAGCACGTGAACATGTGGTAGCTGATCTGGATGCAGAAGGTCTGTTGCACAAAATCGAAGAGCATACGCATCAGATTGGCCGTGGTGATCGTTCCCATGCTGTGCTGGAACCGTATCTGACCGACCAGTGGTATGTCGATATCAAACCGTTGGCTGAACCTGCGATCAAAGCTGTGGAAGATGGTGAGATTCGTTTTGTACCGCAGTATTGGGAAAAGACCTATTTTGAATGGATGCGTAATATTCAGGATTGGTGTAT
>CAYZJL010000317.1:0-1954 GCA_964478615.1 uncultured Zetaproteobacteria bacterium | reverse complement strand
TTGTTTATCGGCATGGTACGCGATATTTCTGAGCAGCAGCAGATGGAAAAACAACTTCAACATGCGCAAAAGATGGAAGCAGTGGGTGCATTGGTGGGCGGAGTTGCTCATAACTTTAACAATCTATTGGCGGGTATTGTGGGCAAGGCATATCTGGCCAAAAGAAACATCATCGACAAACCTCAAAAAGCGATTCAACACCTTGAGTCCATCGAAAATATATCCCAACAAGCCGGTGATATGGTCAAGCAGCTATTAACCTTTGCCCATAAGGACTTCTTCCGCAAGGAGCAGGATACCTCGCTGGCAATCTTGATTAAGGAAGCGTTCAAAACAGCCAGGCTAGGTATTTCAGAAGATATTACGCTTCACCTGAATATCACTGCACCAGATATCATGGTGCGATGTGATGCAAATCAGATTCAGCAGGTGCTGATGAACATGATGAACAATGCCCGCGATGCTGTGGTGGAGAGCGCTGAAAAACGGATCTCTATCCGTTTGGGCTGTTGCCTTCCTGACCCTGACTTTTTCAACAGGCATGCTGAACTTGCAGGAGGCGAATATGCCTGTCTGAAGGTCTCTGATACGGGGCATGGCATGGATAGTGCAACGATGCAAAATATCTTTGATCCATTTTATACCACCAAAGAGGTGGGTTCAGGAACCGGTTTAGGGCTCTCATCCGCATTCGGCAGTGTTGCTGCGCATGGTGGTGCAATTGAGGTGGAGAGTGAGCTTGGTGTTGGTACAGTATTTAGCGTCTATCTGCCGCTTATCGACGCGGGGGAAGCTGTTTCTGATGATCTCGATAATCAAACAGTGATATCCAGTTTGCACCATGAGGCGGTGCTTCTGGTTGATGATGAAGAGCTTGTGATTGAGTCCATGCATGAAGTGCTCGAAGAGCTTGGTTATACTGTTTTCACGGCAGGAAATGGCATAGAGGGGCTTAAGTTATTCAGGCAAAAAACGGATGAAATAGGCGCTGTTATCACTGATGTGGTGATGCCGGTCATGGGTGGCGTGGAGATGTTCAGAGAAATCCGCAAGATCAACAGTGCTGTGCCAGTTGTGTTTGTAACGGGTTACGATGATGGTGATGTTGTTTTGACGGATAGCGAAATGCAACATAGTAGAGTGCTCTCAAAACCAGTCCACGTGGCAGAGTTGTCACGCGTTGTACAAGAGGTGCTGAAGATAGTTTGACATATGTAATGGGTAATACTACCATTACATATGATGTGTCTTGTCTGGATAAAGGAGGGCTACATGCAGACTACAACAAGTAAATTAACACAAAAGTATCAAACTACGATCCCTTCGCCCGTGCGGAAGCTATTACACTTGCAGGCTGGAGATGCTGTTGCTTTTGATATTGAAGATAATGTAGTTCACCTTCGTAAAGCCAGGTCAATGGATATAGCCTTTGCAAAAAGTCTTGAGGGAACCTTGGATGAGTGGGACTCCCCTGCGGATGAAGAAGCATACCGTGAGCTATAACGTTCATGATGTTGTTGTCGTGCCTTTTCCATTTACCGATAGGGAAAGTTCAAAGAGGCGGCCTGCATTGGTTATTTCAGATGCCTATAATTTTAATGCACAGGTGGGGCAATCTGTATTAGCCATGATTACCAGTGCTGCAAACTCTTCCTGGCCTCTGGATGTAGAAATTAATGATTTGGATGCGGCAGGTTTAACATCATCTTCTGTCGTTCGAATGAAATTATTCACTTTAGATCATCAATTAATTTTAAGAAAAGCAGGAACATTATCTGAATCTGATAGTCACCAAGTCGATTTGACAGTGAGGAAACTACTGGGTTTTAAGGGATATGGGCAACAGTGAATCTGATCCTTTGATGTAACAGCGATTTGGCTATAACTGGTTATATAGGGGTTGAAGGATGCACTTCTGTCACAGTCATTGCGTGGCAGAAGGCAAACCGTAGAG
>CAYZJL010000316.1:0-1954 GCA_964478615.1 uncultured Zetaproteobacteria bacterium | reverse complement strand
AAGCGGACAATTCTATCTGGGGCAAAAGCGGACATTTCTACTTTGCGTTGACACGCGATCAAAGTTTCAAGTATGTTTACTCCGAAGCTTTGATGGTCGGACGTTTGCGCAAGCCCAGCTCTTTCCACTGTGCATCAGCCACTTCCGATGGGGACTCAGACATAGGATCTGCTGCACGCTGGGTCTTAGGGAAGGCAATCACATCACGAATCGATTCTGCACCCACCATCAAACTCAGCACACGATCCAGGCCAAAAGCCAGACCACCATGCGGCGGCGCACCATATTTCAGAGCATTAAGCAGGAAACCGAACTTATCATTGGCTTCTTCATCGGATATATTGAGCGCTTTCAATACACGGGACTGCACCGCGCTATCGTGAATACGAATCGAACCACCACCAATTTCCACGCCATTCCAGACCAGATCATATGCCTGTGAGCGCATCTCAAGTGGTGCGGTTTCGAGTTTATCCAGATCTTCAGGGTAAGGGGCTGTAAACGGATGATGCAGAGCCTGTGGACGTTTGTTCTCAGCATCCCATTCAAACATCGGGAAATCCACTACCCAGACAAACTGATTGGACTTGCTATCAAACAAGCCCAGGTCTTTGCCCAGCTCAACACGCAGATAACCCAGTGCATTGTTCACTACTTCTTTCGTATCAGCACCAAAGAAGAGCAGATCGCCATTTTCAGCATCACAACGCTCAAGCAGCGCTTTCAACACATCGTCAGAGAGGTTCTTCACAATCGGAGATTGCAGGCCGCCCGGAATATCATCCTTATCGTTGACCTTGATATAAGCCAAGCCTCTGGCGCCATAGATGGATACAAATTTGGTATAATTATCAATTTTCTTACGGCTTAACTGACTACAACCATTCGGTACACGGATTACTTTGACCAGACCACCGTTATTGGCAGGACCACTGAATACTTTGAAGTCCACCTCCTTCATCAAATCAGTGACATCAACATGTTCCAGACCAAAACGCACATCAGGACGATCCAGACCATAACGATCCATCGCGTCTGCATAGGTGATACGCGGGAAGGCATCTTCAATCGGCGTATGCATACCCGCCTCAAACATCGAACGAATCAGTCCTTCAGAGATAGCCATCACATCATCCTGGGTGACAAATGACATTTCCAAATCAACCTGAGTAAATTCAGGCTGACGATCAGCACGCAGATCTTCATCACGGAAACAGCGGGCGATTTGGTAATAGCGATCTACACCAGCCACCATCAATAGCTGCTTAAATAGCTGTGGACTCTGCGGTAAGGCATAAAAAGAGCCGGGATATACGCGTGATGGAACCAGATAATCACGTGCACCTTCAGGAGTGGATTTATTCAAAATTGGTGTTTCAACATCGAGGAAGTTCTGGCTATCCAGATAGTTGCGCGCGGCATGGGTCACTTTATGGCGCAACATCAGATTCTTCTGCATACAAGGACGACGCAGATCCAGATAACGGTATTCAAGGCGATGCTGCTCACCGGTATTACAATCATCTTCAATAGCAAACGGCGGTGTTTCAGCACGATTCAACAGCGTCATAGTGATGATTTTCACTTCAATCTCACCTGTCGCCAATTTGGGATTCATGGCATCAGCATCACGAGGAATCACTTCACCGATCACTTCAACAACATTCTGCTGGCGCATGGAGTGTGCCAGAGCATGCATTTCAGCTGTGTCCGGGTGCGCCACAACCTGCACAACACCAGTACGATCACGCACATCCAGGAAGATGACACCTCCATGATCACGATTGGTTTCTACCCAACCATTCAAACGAACCTGTTGCCTCAGATGTGTTTTACGAAAATCACCACAATATGTACGCGCTAGCATTGCTTTTACCTCTAACTAATCTCTATTTTAAAACGGTCGCGCAGACTAGCGCCGCCAATGAGTGCAAGCAAAGCCCCATTCACGACA
>CAYZJL010000315.1:0-1966 GCA_964478615.1 uncultured Zetaproteobacteria bacterium | reverse complement strand
GGGTCAGACCTATACTTGATAATATTTAATGGTATGCTATCGGTATGGTCAGACCTTTACGATTAGAGTTTCCTGGTGCGTTATACCATGTGACTGCACGAGGTAATGCACGTGAGAATATTTATTTGTGTGATGAAGATCGGATAAGGTTCTTGAAATTTCTTGAGGAAGAAGTTCGGCAGCAGGGTTGGATTCTCTATGCTTACTGTTTAATGGATAATCATTACCACCTATTGTTTGAAACACCATTGCCTAATTTATGCAAAGGTATGCAGCGTTTTAATGGTCGTTATACGCAATATTTTAATCGAAAGCATCAGCGTGTCGGTCATGTTTTTCAAGGGCGTTATAAGTCAATTCTAGTTGAAAAAGAGTCGCATTTATTGGAGCTATGCAGATATGTGGTTTTGAATCCGGTGCGAGCGAAAATGGTCGCAACGCCAGGAGATTGGAGGTGGAGTAGTTATGAGGAAACATGCGCGCCGCCAACTCATTATTCATGGCTATCTGTTGTTGCAGTGCAATCACAGTTTGCTGAATCAGTGGATGAGGCAATCAAATTTTATCGGGAGTTTGTCATGTATGGTATGGCATCTGATTCGCCATGGGAGAACTTGCGAGGTCAAGTTTATCTGGGTGGTGAATCTTTTTCTCAAGCACTACAAAAAAAGCTCAGTGAAAAGAAGCTTGGTCGGGATATTTGTTTTGATCAACAGCATTTGGACCGCCCGAAAGCGGACGATGTGTGTTTGGCTGTCATGGAAGCATATGACCTGAGCCGTGAGTGTGTGCTGGATCGTCGGAATAAGGAGGCATTTCGAATATGCATCTATTTGTTACGGCGATGTTGCAATATGCCCTTGAACGATGTTTCTTTATTGGCTGGGATTTCTTTGGGGCGAATTTCTCAAATTCAGAGGGAAGTGGCGAGCGGGGGAATTAACAGCCCAGTTATATCTAAATTAAAGAAAAAGTTCGAAGTATAGGTCTGACCCTGATCTTTTTTACTGCCGTTTATAATGCCAAAGATACGGTGGCTGAAGCAATTGAATCGGTGCTGGCGCAGGATTATGCTCATGTTGAAATTTACTGGATGTGGAGCTATAGATGTTCTAGGTTTTCCTTCAGATGTTTGATGAGACAGGGCATTTTGATTTGAAGAGGAAGATATTTTGATCTCTCAGGAAAAGATAAATTTAGCTGCAAAATTGTTAATGTCCTCTAGCGCTGCTGTGAAGGTGATCCTGTTTGGTTCCTATGCCAGAGGCGATGCGAGCGAGAGCTCAGATGTTGACTTTCTGGTGGTGGAAAAAAATGTTCCCTCCAAAGTGAAAGCGATGGTTCGTCTGCGCCGGGTTCTCAGGCCGCTTCAACTGCCTGTCGATGTGATGGTTGTTTCGGAAGATGATATTAAAGAATGGGGGCAGCTGCCCGGAACAGCCCTCTATTGGGCTCTTAAGGAAGGCAAGGTGTTGCAAGATGCAAGCATGTGATCTGGCGAAGAAGTTTCTGGAATTAGCCGCACGAGACTGCAATGCATTACGCGTACTTGCGGCTGACAGTAGCACAGCTGATGAGGCAGTAGGCTTTCATGCTCAACAGGCCGTGGAAAAGTGTTTGAAGGCAGTGTTGATTCTGCATCTCATTGAATTCCGGAAAACACATGCACTCGATGAGTTGATCGATTTGTTAAAGAAACACGAATTGCCTTTGCCTCCAGATCAGGACGAGCTGGATATATTGACACCATATGCGGTTTTGTTGCGCTATGATTTTGATGTCTGTGAACCATTGAGCAGGGAAGCAACAATAAGTCTGGTTAAAAATGTCTATGTATGGACAGAAAACCTTATTACATCAAGTGCTGAATAATTCTCATTATAGGGAGAGAGATCAATAACTCCGGGGCGAATTTAACCATGAAACTCAACTGGCCAGTATTACACCGGAGAGGCGGGATAGTTTT
>CAYZJL010000314.1:0-1982 GCA_964478615.1 uncultured Zetaproteobacteria bacterium | reverse complement strand
AGTAGATCCGCGACCGGAGACGATTACCAGCTTTTCAATGCGTTCAGGGATCTTATATGCACAAGCCAATGCGTAGCTTCCTCCAGCCACATAACTCAGCACAGAAAACTTCTCCAGTTCCAAATGATCAGCCAGCTGAATCAAGTCATCAGGCCAGTCAAGCAGACTGCGATCTTTTTTAAGGTCCGAATAACCATGTCCGGGACGATCCGGCACAATCAGGCGCAGCCCCAACTCAGCCGCTATTGTTTCACCTGCTGGGTATTGCAGCCTTGAACCAAAGAGGCCATGAAACAGAAAGACAGGCTTACCCTCAGGATCACCATACTCAGCATAGGATAAGCGGCGCCCATCATATAATCGCATATACTGACAACCTTCGAGCCCAGGTTTCTTTTCAATCCTCTGATTAGTCGACGTAAGTCTGGGGATTTGGGCTTTGCCAAACAGCGCTGAAGGGCTGGTGAGCACTTTCTTGACCAACTCCATCTGGTTACTTGTTCCCGTTTTCTCAAATGTCCTTTTGATATGGGTACGGACAGTATGAATGCTTACGCCCAGTTTTTCTGCGGCATCATTGAGGTTATGACAACCGTTGACCAGAGCTTTTACCAGTCTTGCTTCAGCAATGGTCAGTCCAAAATTATCCTGCATTGTCTGCACATCGAACTCAGGTTGAATCAATGATGAGGCAATATAAATAATCGCAACATTAGAGTGGCCCGCGATCCCTTCAATCAGATCATCAGAAGAGGTGATCCATAACGATGTATCCGAAGCTTCATCGCATCTGATAAGCAGTGATGCTCCTTTGTCTATGAAATTTCCAGATGCATAAGCATGAATCAGTGTTTGCAGCTCTTTAGTTTGTTGTAATGAGTTAGCCTGAATCAGACCATGCCTACTGCATAGTGTTTCCCCATGCTCCAGCACAGTTAATGCCCGTTCATTCATGGCAAGGTTTTTCGCATGTTCATTCACAACGATCACCCCAATAGGCAAACGATTAAGAATTTGATTGGATGTGTGGTTCTTGGTGTTCAGCTTTGAAATCTTCTTATTCAGATCAATGGCACGGGAAAAATGAGATTCAAGCACTTCCTCACCAATCTGCGAAGCAGAGTCTGGATCGAGGGAAAAGTACTTCCCCGTTTCCTCTAATAGCTCTGGCCAAACGCCCGGATCTTGCGCGGCATCATAAATCAAACCAATCAGGTCTGAAAAATCTGCATAATCGAAATCGTTCTCTTCTCGCATGAGCAGAGTCTATGGCATAAATATCTGCCCCGCATCACCCATATGGATGATGTGCGCACTTTTTGTATGTGTTTGGGTTTGGCCATTCAATAGGAGAGGAAAACAGATTGGCATTGTGCTTAGGCTTTAACGAGGCGATCATATTCAGTGTGGCTGCCAATCCAAAACCAAAGTAAGCCATCCTCTATATTTACCGCTAATGCTCGATATTTAATTCATGCGGCCAGGCGGTGAACTTCGGCAGCAATAGTTTCAGCAAATTCAAACTCAGCTTTTTCGAGGTTGTACTGGCTCTGAACACCCAGCCAGAAAGCCGCTGAAACGCCCAATGCGGCCTGCAGACGCAGGGCAGTGTCAGCGGTAATATTTCGGGTGCCATTGAGAATGCCGGTGATACGATTGGCGGGAACTTTCATCGCCTTGGAGAGTGCATTGGCGGAGAGGGCCATGGGTTCCAAAAAATCATGCATAAGAATATGGCCTGGTGCAACCGCCTGCAGAGGTTCACCGGTCGTCACATCGGAGAGATCCATCGTTCCCAGTTTTTCTATATTAATAGCTTGATGCAGCATCACCAGCTTTTCCCGTGCGCGTTGCTGAATTTCAGGTGGCAGGGTCTTAACCCTGACTCTTATAAACATCTCCGAACAAGAGAGACAAAGGCGAATCACTGATACAGTCGTAGACTCTAAAAAAAAAATAACCGAACGAACGTACACGACAGA
>CAYZJL010000313.1:0-1986 GCA_964478615.1 uncultured Zetaproteobacteria bacterium | reverse complement strand
TGGTCTGATACAATACCTCATAAGCCTCGGCCGACATCACAACGTTCACAAGAAACAGGTAAGCCCGGGTACGCTGCACGGCCTCAAGAAAAACACGTTCGTAAGCATCGATGATAATCAAGCCTTGCTGAAAACCTTGTGGATTTATTACATATTCCGGGTGCAACCTCAAATAGTTTAACTGTTTTCGAATCTGTGCAAACTGAGTTTTCACTTTTGTAACATACTGAGGTTCCAGTGAATCAAAATAGTGCGCCGCATCATTTTCCACGCGTAACAGACCATTCAGGAGATGAGCTTCAGTCAAGTGAGCGCTGTTATTGTTGTCCGTCGATTCTTTTCGAATATGTGTCGAAATAAATACCTGGGCACGCAGGCTGGTATCGTTAAGTTGATGATGAATCAGGTTAAACTGCAAGTCTCGTTGCTGTTGCAGTTTAGCAAATGCCTGCATGTAGTTATTTAAATGCTGTTGAATTAAATCAAGATGATCCATTTTATGCATTTTATGCAACGAATGGTTTATCTCTTGGTATAAAGCCCTCACTCGTTCAGCCGCACTGGCATGTCCTTCATAGGTGTACATCAGTGCCTGCCGCTGAATCTCGGAGACATTGCGCGCCAAGGTCAGGTGTAACTCGGCCTTACTTTCGTGTTCGACGAACGTTTTTAAATTGCTTAAAACATGATGGAAGGAATCATAGCCAGCCCATGCGATGCTCATGGCAATCAGCCCCACACTGAAAAAACCTGCAAACACTTTATATTTCAGTTTCATGGCAGCCAACATCATGACATCAAAAACTCGTTCCATTTCAAGAGCGAATATTCATAGCTATCCATCACAGTATTCCATATTGCCACATTCTCAAAACGCTTGATATATGAACCGCCTGTGCGCACATCGCCAGCTTGCGCAACAATCCGACCATCGGTACCACGTAATGCTTCAGAGGCCGGTTTGCCGGCGTACCAGTAATCCCACTCCGCCTTCGACATATATTTTCTGGCTCGCTCGGGATTGGAAATATAATAACCCTGCCTCGCAATGAATGCGCCAGGCCAGCCGGAAAGCCACCAATTCATAAATGCGTAAGCGGCTTCTTCCCGCTCGCCCTTCGTCTCTCTGGACAGGCACATCACACCATGCCATGCACGATACCCCTCTCTTGGTGCCGCATAGACACATGGAATCCCCATACCATTGAGCTTACTAACAGCGGGGGAGAACATGCTTTGAATCACCACTTCACCGGAACGCATCAATTCGACAGAACGCGGCACAGATGACCACACACCCCTGAAATGGCCTCTTTTCTTATAATCGATAAGGATTTTAAACAGCTCATCCAGCTCACGCCGGGTCATGTTGCCCATATCCTTAAAGTCCATCAGCCCACGCGCTTTTACAGCCAGTGCAGCATCAAACAGGCCAATGGTTGGCTCATTGACCAGTGCGACTTTGCCCGCATAGCGCTCATCCAGCAGCCAGCCCCAGCTTTCCGTCTCATACGGTATGCCCTTGGGGATTACAGCTGAGTTGTAACCATAGGAGTCGGCATTGTGCACATAGGGTAAAAAACTAATTTCTCCGCTTTCATGGGAGCCTAATGACCCATCGCCTTGAACATAAAGTAATTTATGGGGATCATCACCCATGCCAATATTGGCGTTTGGGGAAATTCTGCCTTTTTTTGTTAAATCATTAACCTCATCCCAATATGTTAGTTTATTGATCGAAATCGGTTGAATCGTATTGGCCTGCCATAGCACTTTCATACTATTCGACCACTGCTCGTACAGATCAAAGGATGAGGGGTTGGTTGAGGCCTTTAATAACACCTCGGCACTACCACCGGAGTAAAATTCAATATTGATACCCAGATCTTTTTCAGCCTGTAGGCGCAACGTTTCCTGTAATGTTACATGGGTACCAACTACCCGAATCGTTGGCTTGGCATCACGCGCATGAATAATCGCAGGAAA
>CAYZJL010000312.1:0-2023 GCA_964478615.1 uncultured Zetaproteobacteria bacterium | reverse complement strand
AAGGGCGTGGTTTTGCTGTGGTGGCCGGCGAAGTGCGCACCTTGGCACAGCGCTCGGCGGGAGCTGCGAAAGAGATCAAAGCATTGATCAATCAGAGTGTGGAGAGTGTTGAGTCCGGCAGTCGTTTGGTTCATGAATCGGGTGAAGCCTTGCAATCGATTATTGGTGCGGTGTCACAGGTCGGTGATATCATTGCTGAAATTGCCTCAGCCAGTGCTGAGCAAACGATGGGGGTTGAGCAAATCAATCAGGCGATTGCTCAGCTGGATACCAATACCCAGCAGAATACAGCCATGGTTGAAGAATCGGCTGCGGCCAGTCAGCGTCTCAATGATCAAGCCAGTGAATTGCGTCAGCAGATTTCAATATTCCAACTGGATGATGAAGTTGGAAGCGCTCCGTTGCAGGCGAGTGAAAAGAAGGTTGCGAAGAAAGTCCGTAAAGTAGCGAAGAAACGTGCCAAACAGCAGGTGCGGGAGATTACGCAATCTGCTTTAGAAACAGAGCATGATGATGTCTGGCAAGAATTTTAAGCCGTTCGGAGGTGGGTAGCCGATGACACATTATGCCTTACCATCGGCCATGTTTGTTAAGCAGATTGATCATTTGCTGATTAAGATGATGGGCATGTTGTCGCTGATTATCGTCGTTTCTGAGCTTGTGGTGATGTTGCTATTTTCCTGGCTGGGTGCGGCAGATATGCTTTCTCCCTTGGCATTGGCCTTGAGTGATGCCTTGGTTCTGTTTTGTATCGCTGCTCTGCCAATGTATGTTTGGCTTGTGAAGCCAGTCAAGGAAGCGATTGAGGCATCACAGCATCGGCATGATATTTTATCGAGTGCGGTGAAGCATGCCGGTGATGGTATCGTGATTAGCAATCGCGAGGGTCAGATTGAATATGTGAATCAGGCTTTTCGCGATATTTTGCAATGTGAAAATGAGGATGTCATTGGCAAGTCGGTTGCGGTGATTGAGCCGGTCATGGCGACTTCCTCGTGGAAACGGCGTTTTATCCATGCCATGTACCGTGAGCATGTCTGGCATGATGAGCAGTGGGGGCTGCGTAAAAATGGTGAGAAGTATTTAGCCAAGGTGACAGTTACCCCTGTTTTTATGCATGAGAATGCAGGCATATCCAACTTTATCACTATTGTGCGTGATCAAACCAGTCACCATGATCTGGAAATGCAATATTATCAGGCGCAGAAAATGGAGGCGGTTGGTACGCTTGTCGGTGGTATTGCACATGATTTTAATAATATGCTGTCAGCCCTGAGCGGGCATATTTATATTGCAAAAATGCAGATGAAAGGCGCGCCGCTGAATGAGAAACTACTGCTTCGTTTGGGGCAAATGGAGACCTTGGGTGATCGTGCTGCAGAAATGATCCAGCAGTTGATGACCTTTGCACGCAAATCGGATGTGGAAAAAACATCGCTGGCATTGCCACACTTTATGAAAGAGGCGCTTAATCTGGCCGAAGTGAGTCTGCCGTCCAATATTGATTTTCAGTCTGATCTTGATCATCAAAACATGAATGTCCGTGCCAATGCGACGCAGTTGCAGCAAGTGCTGATGAATTTAATCAATAACGCCCGAGATGCACTGCTTGATATTGATCAACCGCAAATTCGAGTCAGTCTGAAAACGGTGGATGCGAGCCATGCCAGTTTGCAGCGCTTTAGTGCTCCGATTCAATCCTATGCCGAACTATGCGTGTCGGACAATGGCTGCGGTATCGCGGCTGAAGACCTGACAAAAATCATGGAACCTTTTTTCACCACCAAGGCGGTGGGTAAAGGAACCGGCCTTGGTCTGTCGATGGTCTATGGCATTGTACACGATCATCACGGCTATATTGATGTTAGCAGTCTGCCGGGTGAGGGAACGAGTATTCATGTGTTTTTGCCTGTGACAGAGGCCGCTTGCCGTACGCAACAAGCCCCTCGTGTTTGTCATGGACAGGGTGAAACGATTCTCTTGGTTGATGATCAACAGCATGTGCGCGACACGGGTTGTGAGG
>CAYZJL010000311.1:0-2027 GCA_964478615.1 uncultured Zetaproteobacteria bacterium | reverse complement strand
CTGAATTGATTAGTTCTGTAACTTATCCTTCAAGCAGCTAGGTTTCGGATTATGGCTAAGATATTATTTCATTTCGGTGAGCTCTCCTTAAAGGGCAAAAACCGTTCCACGTTCGAGCGCAAGATGGCGCAAAATATTAAGCGGGTACTCAAACAGGTGTTAAAGCCGGCGGGCTTTTATCGTGAGCATGGGCGGATGACGGCTGATGTTGAAGAAATTACCGATGATCTGCTGGATTTGCTGGGCTTGTTACCGGGGATTCGCAATTTTTCGCTGGTGCATGAATGTGAGCCGGAACTCTCTGCCATTCAGCAAGCTGCTAAAGCTGCTGTGTTGGAGGATTTTGGTGAGCATGTGGCAGGAAAACCGTTTCGGGTGAGCAGCAGACGCAGCAATAAGAGCTTTCCCATTACTTCGCCGGAATTGAACTTTGAAGTGGGTGGTTATCTCAAAACAAAATTGAATCTGGCGGTAAATTTGGATCATCCTGAAATCGATGTGCGGGTCGAAGTGGGTGCCAAATCTGTTTATATCTATACCCGAAAAATTCAGGGGATTGGTGGTTTACCGGTCGGTACATCGGGTAAAGGGGTGGTGCTTTTCTCTGGGGGAATTGATTCACCCGTTGCTGCTTTCACGATGATGAAACGCGGTATGGAAGTGGTGTTGGTGCATTTATACAACAGCACGATCAATCGCGATTTCGCCAAGATCAAGGATCTGGCGGCGCGGCTGTCGCGTTATCAGGGGCGTGTGAAGCTTTATATGATTGATCTGGAAGAATTTCAGCGCCATGCCATTGCCGAAGTGCCGGCTGAATATCGTATGATTATTTACAAGCGTCAGATGATTCGTTCCTCAGCTCTCATTGCGCGTGAGGAGCATGCGCAGGCGCTGGTGACTGGCGATTCGCTGGGGCAGGTGGCGAGCCAGACCTTGGCTAATATCCATGCTATTTATGATGCTTCAGATTTGCCTTTATTGCCGCCGTTGATTGGGGCGGATAAAGAAGAAATTATTGCGCTCGGTCGTCGCATTGGCACGTATGATATTTCGATTGAAGAATATTGTGATATCTGCTCCTTTTTGATTGCCAAACACCCGGAAACATCAGCCAAACGTGAGAAAGTAGCGATGTATGAAAGCCGTTTACCGTTGCACGGTCTGGACTGTACGACGCAGACGGTGCTATTTCATTCCGGCCATGAAATAAGCTGAGTGCAAAAACCACCCAGCAATCTTCAATGAAACGTATGCTGGGTCTGTTGCTTTTTTCACTTTCGTGGTTGTTGTGGGGGCTGGTTTTTCTTGTACCCTTTCTGGTGGATACTGAGCTTGAAACTCAAGCCGTGATAACGACTGCATTGATCGTTACTGCCGAAATATGTTTTGCGCTTAGTTTGTTATTGCTTGGGAAAGCCTTTTATGTGGCTATAAAGGTACGGCTAAAATCGCTGTGGCTATACTGCCGCAATGCAAGGTTGTCATAGGGGCTGGAATATCGTTGCCTTTTTGCGACCAATGAGTGCAGAGTAGACTTTGTAAAAATTGCTGAATTTCTATTGGAGTGTTGCCATGCAGTACAGCAGCATAGATGGACACAGAATTGCCTATAGCCGCAGCGGTAATGCCAGCGGTGATGTGATGTTGTTGGTGCATGGTATTACCACCTATTCATTCATCTGGCGCAAGCTGCGGCCCTTTCTTGAGCAGCATTATGATGTGATCACAGTTGATTTGCTCGGTTGTGGAGCATCGGATATGCCGTTGGATGAATCCTATGCGATTAAAGATCATGCTGCTCGCTTATATACGTTCATGCAGCAACTGGGTATTCAACGCTTCCATTTTATTGGTCATGATCTGGGGGGCGGCATTGCTCAAATCTTTGCCGTTCAGCATGAGGATATGCTGATCAGTTTAATCATGATCAATATGGTGGCGTATGATTTCTGGCCGGTGCAGCCGATCACGGCCATGCGTGCGCCGGTGGTGCGGCAGATTTTGATGGGTGCGCTGGATTTGGG
>CAYZJL010000310.1:0-2039 GCA_964478615.1 uncultured Zetaproteobacteria bacterium | reverse complement strand
GTCGCGTTGCGAACACCCAACGATTGAGTAACGAAATGGTAAACTCACCATTTTGATATTCAAGAGTTATCCCGAATAGCAGCGTGAATAGCATCATCCATATCATCGAGTGATTTGCAGGGGCCTGAACAGGCTTTTAATTGTTTTAAATCATCAATGCTTGTTGCAGGGAAAGGTGTTCGTGATGCCAGTAAAACGCCATCAGCAGTATCAATGACTTCAAGTTCCTGCCCAGCCTCCCAGCAATGTATGTTCCTGATATGTTTCGGTATAATCAACTGACCTTTGCTTGATAATCTGGCTATACTCATCATCACCTCCTACCGTGTAAGAATAAAGTAAGACTTACAGGCGCGTTTGTCAAGCTAAATCAGCAGGGCTTTCGTTCTCACTACTCACCCCACCAATAGCCATCCATGGCACAACTATTTGCCCAAGCATCCATGCCAAGGCGGGAAACAGGCTCATGGACACCCATGCCACACTTGCACCATCCGTGAACAGCACAACTCCGGGTTTGCATTTAAGCATCATGGGCGGACTGGACGAGACGAAAGCCATTATTGTTGTTACGATTACCGGTCGAATTCCTATTGCGGTTGGCCGAACGCATGTTGTTCGGATTATTGTTCCAGGAGCCGCCGCGCAAAACACGCTTACTCTCCGGCCTGTTCCCTCTGGTGAAATATAATTGATGAAAACATCGCTCTTCGCAAGCCTTCTGTTTCTCCATGCATCGCGTGCCCAATCCAGCTATGTACAGAGGCCGTGATATCATCAAATGGCATGCGCCCCTCACCATAAGCTTCCGCCATGGCTCGCATCTTTCGTGCAAAGCGAAAACCATTATCATTGCGTAACCACCTGCGTGTTCGAGAAACCTTATATCCCAACACGTCCACCTTTTCATCGGTGCTAAAAACATGCACTTTGGTGGGGTGCAATTGCAAACGCAAGGAAGATAGTTGCTCGTCAATGGCATCACGCCATGCCCACAATTCAGCTTTATTATTGCTGAGAAAAATCATATCATCGACATAACGGATATATCCTTTCACTCGCAATGCTTCCTTCACCCAATGATCAAAACCGTTCAAATAGAGGTTGGCAAAAATCTGACTGGTCAAGTTACCAATGGGGATACCATGCCTGCGCCCTTGCAGTGAAAACAGCCCGTCACCGGGAAAGTAACATGGCTCCGATTTCACCGGTGGCGAACCATCAATAATCAGGTCTAGCAAATGCAGCACCTTTTTATCTTTAATTTTGGCCTGCAATTGTGATTTGAGTATCTGATGATCAATGGATGGAAAATAGCGCCGGATATCGAGCTTGAGCACATAACGGTACTTTTGTGCAAAGCGTTGATAACGATCCACCGCCGCATGACCGCCTTTTCCATTTCGGCAAGCATAGGTGTCAAAGATAAAAGAACGATCAAGCAGAGGCTCCAGCACATTCATCAATGCATGATGTACCACCCGATCCCGAAAAGGCGCTGCAGAAATCACACGCGGCTTTCGATCCCTAATCATAAACTGGCGATAATCCCCAGGCAGATAAGTGCCCTCTATCAGTGATTGCTGCAATGCGAAAAGTTCAGTTTCCAGATTCAATGAAAAACTGGCAACCTGTGGACGGTCGCGTTTGCCCTTACGTGCTTTGCAATATCCCTGGTAGAGATTGGCAAAGCAGATAACTTCAGGCCAGAGAGCGCCGACTCTTTTCATGTTTTACCCATCCGCCAATCTGATTGCCCAAGCCGACCATTAATTTTGCGCCATGCTCATAGCTTTTGGGAGCGACTGCTTTAAGCTCCATCGCCAGCCGCCACAAATGGCGAACTACTGCCAATTTTCGATTGGCCTCATCCAGCAATCCTTTTTTCCGGTGCTGATAGGCGGCTGCAATCAATAACTCCAATACAGACAACAGGCTGGCTTCCATCCGTTCACCCAAAGTATAGCGCCTGTTTCGTGGAAACTTATCCAGTTGCGGCACTATCCACAAAAGCAACTGATGGCAGCTCTCAACAGCCT
>CAYZJL010000309.1:0-2049 GCA_964478615.1 uncultured Zetaproteobacteria bacterium | reverse complement strand
TCTTCTTGGTCACTTGCCTTAAACACCCCATATGACCGTTATCTTCGGAGGCCGACGCTCTATCCAGCTGAGCTAAGGGTGCTTGATCGGAAGCGTTGATAAATAAGGCTTTTACTCTAATTAACAACGATCATATACGAGCCCTGAACATGGGCACATTGCTTCTGGCTGCGGATTCTAATGAGACAGCGTAAAAATGAAACAGATTATGTTTTTTGATAAAATGAATGTCAGTCAAACTGGGTACAAACCTCATGAGTCTCGGCCTCTGAAGTCGAAGGTCAGTGATTCGACCCCACTAGGGTGCATCACTTTTTAATAGCAGCAGGTATGATGTCTTGTATATGCGTGCGCTTTGGTGGCTGTGC
This sequence comes from uncultured Zetaproteobacteria bacterium, assembly GCA_964478615.1. Classification (GTDB taxonomy): domain Bacteria; phylum Pseudomonadota; class Zetaproteobacteria; order Mariprofundales; family Mariprofundaceae; genus Mariprofundus. Next base: position 1,681 of record CAYZJL010000309.1, on the reverse strand, counting down.
TGATAATATCGCCAGCAATTCTATTTTTAGGGAGCCTCATGTGGGAATTCTGCAAGGTAAAAAAGGTTTAATCCTTGGCGTAGCCAATAACAGGTCTATTGCCTGGGGGGTGGCGCGTGCAGCACAGCGTGAAGGTGCGACTCTTGGTTTTAATTATCTCGGTGAGCAAATGGAGAAGCGGGTTCGGCCCTTGGCGGAGAGCGTGGGTGCTGAAATTATTGCACCGATGAATGTCTCTGAAGAGGATAGTATCGATGCTTTTTTTGCGCAGGTAAAAGAGCAATGGGGTGAGTTGGATTTTATTGTGCATTCGATTGCTTATGCCAATAAAGATGCTTTGCGTGATCCATTCTCACAAACCTCGCGTGAAGACTTTCATCTGGCTTTGGATGTTTCAGCCTATTCGTTTATTGCTTGTGCCCAGCGTGCAGCTCCCTTGATGAAAGCGGGTGGCAGCATGGTGACAATGACCTATTTGGGCGCTGAACGTGCTGTGCCTGGCTATGGTGCGATGGGTGTGGCTAAAGCTGCTTTGGAGGCATCAACACGTTATCTGGCTGCTGACTTGGGAGCGGCTCAAGGGATTCGTGTGAATTCCCTCTCGGCGGGTCCAATCCGAACATTGGCGGCATCGGCGGTTGGTGATTTCCGTAAACTGATGGATAAGAGCGCGCGAGGCTCGATGCTGAAACGCAATGTCGATCAGGAAGAAGTGGGTAATGCCTGCGTGTATTTGTTGTCGGATCTGGCTTCGGGTGTGACTGGAGAGTTGCATTATGTCGATGCCGGATTCCATATTGGCGCTGGCGACCCGGGTATCGAATAGTGTCCGGCTCTTCTACCGGCCAGATATTTAAAGTTACGACAGCAGGGGAATCGCATGGCGCAGCACTGCTGGCCATTGTGGAAGGTTGCCCGGCTGGACTTGCATTAAGCGAGGCGGATATTCAGCCGGACTTGGATCGTCGCAAGCCGGGACAATCCAAATACACCACCCAACGGCGCGAAGCCGATGAAGTGGAAATTCTCTCCGGCGTGTTTGAAGGGATGACCACGGGCTGCCCGATTGCTTTATTGATTCGCAATACCGATCAACGTAGCAAAGATTATTCCGATATCAAAGATAAATTCCGTCCCGGCCATGCTGATTTCACCTATTTTGAGAAATACGGACGGCGCGATTATCGTGGTGGTGGACGCTCTTCAGCACGGGAAACTGCTGTGCGTGTTGCCGCCGGTGCGATTGCCAAGAAGTTGTTGCAAGAGTCTGGTATTTCGATTCTTGGGTGGGTCGATCAGATTGGTCCGATTAAAGTCGACCCGGCTAAATTTGATGCGGCGGAAATTATCCGCAATCCATTCTTCTGCCCGGATGCCGAGGCGGCTGAAGCGATGGCCAAGTTCATGGATGGCTTGCGTAAAACCGGTGATTCGATTGGTGCGGCTGTCAGCGTTGAAGCGCACGGCATGGTGGTTGGTTTGGGTGAGCCTGTGTTTGATCGGCTCGATGCGGATATTGCCAAGGCATTGATGAATATTCCGGCGACCAAAGCGGTGGAGATTGGTGATGGTTTTGCGTGTGTTGAGGCCAGAGGTTCGGAATTCGGTGATGCGATCCGTGCTACAGGCTTTCAGAGTAATCATGCCGGTGGCATTTTAGGTGGCATTTCCAATGGTGATA
>CAYZJL010000308.1:0-2049 GCA_964478615.1 uncultured Zetaproteobacteria bacterium | reverse complement strand
TTGTAGATAAAATTGAGCAAGTCCAATAGTCGCCTTATGCGTTATATGAGGATGCTTTGCTTATGCGGGGTATTAAATATACCGACTGTGGCGATGGCAGATGTTAACGTGGAAGGATTCAATGTTCCGAGTGTTGCGACTGTAGAAGATCAAGCACTTGTACTAAATGGTGCTGGTTTCCGTTCAATTCTTTTTATGGATATCTACCTCGTATCACTCTATCTCACTCATCCATCAGAAAATCCCGATTCGATCATTCAAATATCTCGGCCAGCACAATTACGCTTGGTGTTTTTACACGGAGGAGCAGGTCACGATATGTTAGCCAACGGCTGGCGAAAAGGGTTTGAGAATAATCAATCAACGAAAACGATGCCTCTACTGGAAGATCGCCTGCGGACATTCAGCGACCTGTTTGGTGATGTACAAAAGGGAGATGTGTTCGTTTTTGACTTCCTATCCAATGGAGATACCCGGATTAACATTGATGGTCATAAGCAAGGGCTTATTCACGGTGTTGACTTTCAACAAGCACTGCTTGCCATTTGGTTGGGCAAGCACCCAATTGGAGATACATTAAAAAAAGAACTCTTACAAAACAAATGGAAAAAGGAGCGTATTAAATGATTCGTAAAAAACTGACTTTATTAATAATTGCAGGAGTAATCACCACCTCACCTGTCTATGCGATAGCACATGATGCTGGTGATTCAGATGAAATGAAGGGACCTATCACTAAGGCCCTTCAAGGTATTCCCGAAGATGTTGAGCATGGATCTATCAAGGTCGACGAAGATACACCGGAAGAGCAACTGTCCAGATTAGCCACTGTTGGCATTGAGGCTGCTATTACAACAGCCTATAAGGCGATGCAAGGTAAAATCATCAAAGCAGAACTGGATGAAGCAGAGGATTTTCTTGTTTGGGAAGTAGAAGTGGCTCATGAGGGTGGCCCAGCCACGGTATTAAAAATAGATGCAGGAAACGGAAAGCTATTGGCAGCCGAGCAAGATGAAGAAGATGCATGGTGGCAGTTTTGGGATTAAACAAACATTCTGATTATACGACACTCACTCGCTGGCTTCATGCTGGTGTTGCTCTGGGTGCAGTGTATCAACTGACAACCAGTTTGATTTTGTTGCCGCCAGATGAGAAAGGCAGTGCATTGGGGCACAGCATGATGGAAGCCCATGAGTTGGGTGGACTTGTTGTTGCTGCAATTGTCATTGCTCATTTTATTTGGTCGCTATTTTTACGGATGAAGCAACCTTCAAGCATATGGATTCTATTCAGTCGCAGTCAGTGGGCGCATGCCACCTCACTCATTCCGGCAGTTTTATCCGCATTGATCGGCAAATCAAAACTGCCAGAACCTGGTAATAGCTTGTCAAAGGTTGTTGAAATGCTTGGGTTGCTTGTGATGGTTTTCATGGCATCCACTGGCATTGCTATCTGGATAGGTCTTCCCGAAAACAACCTTGCTATCATCCCTCAAGATGCCGAATTTTTGATGCATATCCATTCTTTAGCATCCAACCTTCTATGGGCGTATATCATTGGCCATGTGTGTATGGTTGTAGCGCATATTCGGACTGGTGATTCAGTAATGAAACGAATATCCCCCTTCTATAACGAACCAGAAGTGATAAACATGAATGAATTAATGGGTTTTACAAAAAGGAGTAAATATGATAAACATAAGTAAGAAGGTGATTTTTGTATCAATCCTGGTAACGGGGGGTGCAATCTTTTCAGCCTTTTCTATGCCCATGGCCAATATGCAACTCATGGGCACTTTAACGGCCATGGAATCGCCGGCTGAAGATATGCTGGATGCGATTGATAGTAAGAACACGCATAAGCTGCATTCATTATATCATAAATTAAAAATATCGATGGAAGAGCTTAATAATCTGCCAACCAAAAATAATACTCAAGGCAGAAAACTTGCAATGCTCAACTCCTGGTTTGATTTAATTTCACTGGAAATGGACGAGATGGATGATTTTCCAGCCCTGGCGAATGCAATTAATCAATTTTCAGGGCAGC
>CAYZJL010000307.1:0-2052 GCA_964478615.1 uncultured Zetaproteobacteria bacterium | reverse complement strand
CAGTAAAAACAGGCATGTTATTGGATGTGGAGCATATTGCAGTGCTCTCCGCTGTATTGCATGAACGGCATAAGGGTGCTCTCGTTGTTGATCCGGTGATGATGTCGAGCTCCGGCACACGTTTATTGCAGGCTGCTGCGGTTGATACGGTGATTCATGCTTTGTTGCCCATGGCTACGCTGCTTACTCCGAACCTGGATGAGGCTGCGGTGCTGTTGGGTGAGTCAGCGATTACGGATGCATCACAAGCGGCGATAGCATTGCAAGCGAAATTCGGCTGCGCTGTTTTATTAAAGGGTGGTCATGCTGATGGTGATACACTGCTGGATGTGTTGTGTGATAACGGTGGCCGGATACATGAATTTACACACCCGCGCCAAACCTGGTCAGTGCAACAACGGCATGGCACAGGCTGCCGCTTGGCATCTGCAATCACCGCGAAGCTTGCTGATCAGGGGATTGTTGCGGAGAACCCCCTGGATCAAGCGATTCAACAGGCCATCGATTATTTGCAAGTCGACTCTCAAGCCTTCGCTTAGTTTCATTGGACGTAACTGTTCAGCACTGTCAATCAGCATCAAATCTTTTAATCTCACTCCAAGATGCGCCGGAGGTGCGACTTCAGTCGCGCAAAGATCACTAACAGCCCTAATCAATTGACCCTGTTGGTTTAATGAATTGTTGCAGAAAAAAGTCGCAAAGATTTTGAACGTAATCAAAACACCCATAAGTCATATATGGTCCGTCCCGCATTGCAAGGAGAAAGTTGAAGTAGCACCAAAGAAAGGTTGCACACATATATCCGGCCTTTGATTGAAGCTAAGTATAGCTTCTGGCCCTGATGGAAATCCGCGCATTCCCGACCTTATCAAGCCTACGGCCTGTTATGGCCCACGACAATTTCAGGTTTTTGGAAATGCAGCTGTCCGCTTTGTATGCCATCATCTCACTTCATCCACGCAATCTGTTGAAATCATTATCTTGTTTGCATTCAGGCTGCTGTAGCCATTTTATATTCTTCACCCTTGCTCAGTATTACCCATGCCGTTCTTACAATCTTGTTAGCTAACGCAACAGCCGCAATATTTGAACCGCGCCTGCTTTCGACATCCACGACCCATTTGCTACGCCTATCCTGCTTTTTACCCGCCACACGCAAAGCTGATCTAGCGCCATGAATCACCATCTTTCTCAAATAGGTGTCACCACGCTTACTGATACCAAGAAGTCTCGGTTTTCCACCCGTAGAAAATTGCCTTGGCACCAAGCCCAGCCATGCAGACATTTCACGTCCATTCTTGAATACTTTGGCATCTGCAACAGCCGCAACCATTGCCGTTGCCACCATCGGGCCAACACCAGGGATTGTCATCAAGCGCAGGCAAGCATCGCTTTGGGTGCTGAGCTGTTTGATTTGCAGATCATAAGCAGTAATACGTTCATCAAGCTTATGAAATTCATCTTGCAGCCCGGATAGCAACTCTCGAAACAGAGGGCTTAAATTATTATCGGCATCCTCCAATATTTCAGGCAGCGCCTTGCGTAAGGCCGCAACGCTTTGCGCTACTACGACACCGTACTCCATCAATAAACCACGTATCTGATTCACCTGAGCAGTGCGGTGCGAAACGGCCATACTTCTTGCCCTGTGCAGACTTTGAATGTCCTGTTGCTCAATTCCCTTGATTGGGACAAAGCGCATACTTGGTCGCTGCACTGCTTCACAAACGGCCTCGGCATCCACTGCGTCATTCTTGTTGCTCTTTACATACGGTTTTACAAACTGCGGGCTCATTAAACGCACATCATGACCCATTGACCTGAACTTCCGTGCCCATTCATGCGCGCCGCCACATGCCTCCATGCCAACCAGACACGGCGGAAGATTGGCCATAAAAACAACCAGCTTGTTGCGGTTCATCTTTTTGCGCATGACCACATGCCCTTGCTCATCCACACCATGCACTTGAAAGGAACTCTTTGCCAAATCAATGCCGATAGTATTTTCCAATCCATAAATGCGTCTGAAAAGAAGTAGCATTGAAATAGGTT
>CAYZJL010000306.1:0-2063 GCA_964478615.1 uncultured Zetaproteobacteria bacterium | reverse complement strand
TGTCAATGGCGTCGGGTTGGGCGCCGATCAGATGAACACCGAACTTTTCCAGTATGCCATGTTTGTTCAACGACAAAGCACAGTTCAGCGCCGTCTGTCCGCCCATCGTCGGTAAAATGGCATCAGGGCGTTCCTTTTCGATAATCTTCGCAACCACTTCCCATGTGACCGGTTCGATATATGTGGCATCGGCAAATTCCGGGTCGGTCATAATCGTGGCCGGATTGGAGTTAACCAGAATAACCCGGAACCCTTCTTCTTTCAAAGCCTTACACGCCTGAACACCGGAATAATCAAATTCGCAAGCCTGGCCAATCACAATGGGGCCAGCACCTAAAATCATAATGGATTGAATATCAGTTCGACATGGCATGCGCTTGATTCAACTCCTTGAGTAGAAAAGTCCGATTCCAGACATAGAAAACGGGCAAGCTCACGACTCACCCGCCCAGTCCGGCAACACTAGCGCGGCAGCCCGCTCTGGAAAAGCAACAAATCACAGCGATGCGTAATTCGGGCTATCTGGAACCACTTGCAAAAGTCATGAGCGACAATTGGCTTCCCCACTTCGGCGTATTCCCATGCTGAATCTTGATTCGAGGCATCCTTGCCCCTCACCCTGCGGGCGAGCTAAAGCTCGTCCAAACTGCTTTCCTGCACTTTTGTGATTCGGCCCATCTATGAGCCTCAAGGTTTTATTGTAATAGCACCATAAGCCTGTGCTGAATTCAAATGGTTAGAACGCTCAAATCAAAGAGGCAGTCTTAGGTATGTACGTTGGCCAGTCTGAACAAAATATTGCCCGTATGTTTGAACAGGCCAGTCAGGAGGATGCTGTGCTGGTTCTGGATGAAGCGGATTCGCTACTGCGTGACCGTCGTGGCGTGAATCAATCTTGGGAAGTGACGCAAGTGAATGAACTGCTGATGCAGATGGAAAACTTTGACGGTTTATTCATCTGTTCCACCAACCTGATGGATGACCTTGATCAGGCCAGCCTGCGCCGCTTTGCAATCAAGGTGGAGGTGCGATTTTAGCCGTGCATGGTTGCAATGCCAGCATGATACTAGATTGGCCGATCAGGCGGCAAGCGCATTGAGCACTGCCTGAGGTTCTTTGGCTACAACATTTAACAGAATCAGCGCTGGACCTTGAGGGGTTCTATCGCCTCGTTCCCAATGCCGCAGCGTACTCACACTGATGCCAAATGCAGATGCAAATTCAGTTTGGCTCATTGCCAAATTTGAGCGAATGTTTTTGACATCAATGGCTGAAAACTGATGTACAACAGCTTGCGGACATTTACCTTCAGAAAACTGAATGGCTTCGTCCATTCCTTTTTTGATGCTCTTAAAGAAATCAGTCATTTTTTTCCTCCGTAGTTTTTTACAAGCAGGTTGGCAAATATAGAGAGTTCATTGCGTTCTGACTTGGATAAATTGCCCTTCTCGTTCTTGCCGAACAGGGTCAGCAGAAACAATGGCATCGCGTCATTGTGAAAATAATAAATCACGCGCACGCCACCGCTTTTGCCTTTATTGCCTGTCGCCCAACGAAATTTTCTAATGCCTCCCGTACCTTGCATGATGGTGCCTGCTTGCGGGTGGATAGCCAAATAATTGATGATTCCCTGTTTTTCTGTAGCAGCCAGTAAACGGGATGCTCTTCTTATATATTCAGGCAACTCAACAATAGTTTGCATGGAAGTACTATAATCCAATGGATTACTTTAGTCAATAATTTCAAATGTATCGAGATAGATCCTGTTGGCGAATAACGCATGCGACACCAGTTGGCGCTGGATGGTTTACGCTTGTCATACCTAGGGAGAAATATATGACAAAGGAGTCTGGCCGCTTATCAAATATAGCGTTTATTGGTGTCGGCGGCTGCGGCGTGAATATGCTGGAATCCTGGCTGAAAAAATTGCCAGCCGAGACGTTGTGCATTGCCATTGACAGGGATGAAAAGGATTTTCGCAGAAAAAAGAAGTTCAGGCATAAATTCGCACTTCTCAACGTAAAGTGTTTGAACTCCACTGTTGAATATTCAGAGTCAGTTCA
>CAYZJL010000305.1:0-2076 GCA_964478615.1 uncultured Zetaproteobacteria bacterium | reverse complement strand
GGGTGGGGGGGGGGGGCATGAAGAACCATCATAGAAACGGCCATTATCATACACACCATCGACATTGACAACGCGGCGACTTTCCACGGCTTCATCACACGGACGCTCTTTCAGGCCGGTATGCGCAGCTTCCAGGTTATCAATCAATTCACCAACATTGCCACCATCAACCGCGACTTCATCAGCTCCCCCGGTCAGCTTACGCAGCGGGGTCGGAATACGAACAGTTACACTCATTTTTTCTCTCCTGTTATTTTCACCACGAAGATCACGAAGGGCACGAAGAAAAACATTGGAATTACTTCGCGTGCTTCTTGGTTAGTTTTTACTTCACGCCGTCAGCTTCAGCCAACAGATCAAACTCTTTCAAACTCGCTTCAATAATCCGCGGTTTATCAATCGCATCAGCTACAGCCTCCTGTGTTTTCAGGCCATTACCGGTAATGCACAGCACAATCGACTCATCACGCGGCAGTTTGCCCGATTCAATCATTTTTTTCGCGCAGCCCAGTGTAACGCCACCCGCCGTTTCAGCAAAAATACCTTCTGTTTCGGCCAGTAGCTTCATAGCAGCCACGATCTCGGCATCGGATATATCTTCCGCCCAGCCGCCGGATTCCATGATGACGCGGTTGGCATAATAGCCATCGGCCGGATTGCCAATCGCCAGGGATTTGGCAATGGTGTCGGCCCGCACCGGATGAATCAGGTCGGTGCCATCTTTCACCGATTTGGCGATTGGCGAACATCCCGTCGCCTGTGCGCCATAAACGGCTGTGCCGCTATCTTCAATCAGACCCAGCTTGATGAATTCCTTAATCGACTTATCCACTTTGGTGCATAATGAACCTGAAGCCATTGGCACTACCACATGTTTCGGCGCCTTCCAGCCCAGTTGCTCCATCATTTCATAACCCAGCGATTTGGATCCCTCAGCATAAAACGGGCGCACATTCACATTGACAAAGGCCCAGCCATATTTGCCGGCCACTTCCGAACACAGGCGATTCACATCATCATACTCGCCTTCAATACCAATGATTTTTGTACCAAATATACCGGCACCCAGTATCTTGCCCTGTTCCAGATCCTTGGGAATAAACACATAGGATTCCAGCCCGGCAGCAGCCGCATTGGCTGCAACAGAACCCGCCAAATTACCGGTAGAAGCGCAAGCAACGGTCTTAAATCCAAATTCCACAGCCTTGGAAAGGGCCACTGAGACCACGCGATCCTTAAACGATAATGTCGGATAGCAGACGGAATCGTTCTTGATATAAAGCTCGGACACACCCAGCAATTTTTCCAGGTTCTTTGCACGCACCAGCGGCGTAAAACCATTCTGGGCACCCACGGTCGGCTCGCCATTGATCGGTAACAGTTCTTTATAGCGCCACATGGTTTGCGGACGCGACTCGATCAACTCGCGCGTAAAATAACCATCCAGTTTTTCGTAGTCATAAACCACTTCCAGCGGGCCAAAACAGAATTCACAGACATGCGTAGGCTGAATCTCATATTCATGACCACATTCACGACACTTCAATGCACGAACAATATTCACGTTCCAATCTCCATTGTCGGCTACAACAGGGCATAAAAAAAGCCTCCGCGATTAGCGAAGGCTGTCATATCCGGTGCGTACGCACCCAAAACGAACAACCCGCATCATCGCTCCCTCCAAGGTTACCCTCTTCAGGCAGGCATTGGCACCTCACCACACTCATTCTGATTCACTCTGACTGTGGCCGGTTGCCGCGGTATCATAGGGCCTGCACCCTCCACCGCTCTTGATAAAGCCGGATTAAATTATAGTTGCGAATTATCATCTACTTTTTGAAAAACGCAACCACCAATATAAAGGTCTTAAAAAGATTTCCACCGCTTGCCTGCGCACAGCGCACAGCGCGCAAGCAGGCAGAGTACGCAAAGTTACGTGGAGGAGAAGCGGAAAAGTATGAGATAGAGCGGAGGAAACAGGGGTGCCCCGCATGTTACCCCATACAATCGGAACGTTTTATATTTCTTTTGCATACCTTCAAAATAAGCTGTCGCGTTCCGGGATCGTATGCGTCC
>CAYZJL010000304.1:0-2094 GCA_964478615.1 uncultured Zetaproteobacteria bacterium | reverse complement strand
GTTGGCATAGGCAAACTTAACCATCGCATCACCATACACTTTTTCAATGTCCATTCTGTTTTCATGACGGTTAAATATTTGAATTTCAAAGCCTTGACTCATTGTAGGAACCCTTTGTTCTTTATAAACTTAAGTGATGCATCATAGAGGGAGAATTATCCAACACAATTCTGGATATTCGAGATAAACCCACACAGATCACAAAGCGTCTGAAGAGCAAAGCAAAAGAGGCTCATATACAGTCGATCAGAGCCTCAATAGCTGGAAATAATTTAAGTTTGGTAATGATAGGTGCCAGTTGCTATGCCCTATGCCACCCGAATTATTTTTTACGACAAACCCTCACAGAGGCCAGACAGAAACCAATGCGTGCTATTCACAGGCATCCACCAAATTATCAAAAAATTAGACCTGTTGACGTCTGTATGCATTCAGGACTGAGTGGATGATTTTATCTCGAATATCCATAAGAGCCGAATGAAGCTTGAATTTCTTGCCCGGAAAATTATCCTTAAGCATTTACAAACGCGCAGCCTCGGGAGGCCACCATCTCTTCTTTAACCAATCAACTTGAAACTATCAGATCAGAACAGGATATGGCATGCATCATCATCATTGATGGTGAAGGACGATTAATCTCCCAGGTAGGTGAAGCACCCGAAGGAGAAGAGTTTGCGCTCTATTCTCCCATGGTTATGGAAACTACCCGCCGCATGGCGATTTGCGGTGGTTTTGGTGATCCCATCTGTAATGGTGTTATTCTCAAACAGGGTCGCATACTGATCACCCATGAAACTGCTATTGGTGATGTTGTTATGTACACCTCACTACTGTGCCGCAACAAAGTACCTCCAGGATTATTGGGAATCCTGACTAAAATTTCAGATCTGGTAAAAGCAGAGTTTTAGTTTTCTATTCTGCTATTGTCTTAAATCTGCTCTAAAAACCGGGAAATCGCCGACTATAACAAAGCTTATAAAACGCGTGCCCCCAATTGATGCGTGAAGCCTCATCAGAGACACGCTAGCTTAAGCCGCATGCGAATCATTCATACATGGCAAGAAGCCAAAGAGATCAACAAACTCAAGGGTGGAGCAATCACTGTCGGTAACTTTGACGGTGTCCACATGGGGCACGAACAGGTGCTGGCCGAAACCAACGGTCATGCAAGGGCCGTTGGTGGCCCTACCATCGTAGTAACATTTGAACCTCACCCGCGCGCCGTACTGTTTCCTGAAGAGGCTCCGCGTCGCCTTGGTCATGTAGAGCAACGCATGCAATACCTGCAAGAAGCCGGTGTTGATGCAGTCCTGCTGCTCGAATTCACCCATGAACTGGCGAGCTGGTCAGCCGATAAATTCTCACGACAACTGCATGACACCTTTGCCTTTAAACATATCCATGTCGGTTATGACTTTGCCTTTGGCCATGACCGTCAGGGCCATGTTGATGATCTGCGTATACTTGGTGATGCAACGGGTTTCACCGTCACCGAAGCATCAGCTTTTGAAATGCTGGGAGCCGTAGTCTCCTCCTCCCGTATTCGCTCAGCGGTTGAAGCCGCCGATTTTGCCATGGCAGCCAAATTGTTGGGACGCGACTATGCTATTGCCGGCACTGTATTGCATGGCGATAAACGCGGTCGGCAAATGAATTTTCCCACAGCCAATGTTGATGTGGCTGACCTGGCTCACCCTCCGGTTGGCATCTACGCGGTTCACGCCAATATCGATGATCAACATTGGCATGGTGCAGCTTATCTGGGTTACCGGCCCACGTTTAATGGGCGCACCCTGCTGCTGGAAACACATCTGCTCGACGATAATCCGGACCTGTATGATCAGTGTCTGAATGTTTCATTTATAAAACGTATCCGGGAAGATCGCACATTCACCGGCCATACCGATCTAGCCCAACAAATTGCCAAAGACTGTGACGTAGCAAGAGAAATTCTATCCTGATATTTCACGTTAACGCAGGCAGAAATGAAGCAGGCTGACTTTATTTCAGGCTTATCATTTCCTGAATAACATTGCTTAAGATGTTAAAGTCAACGGGTTTTTGTAACATCCGATAACCCTGCGGAATAACCGC
>CAYZJL010000303.1:0-2104 GCA_964478615.1 uncultured Zetaproteobacteria bacterium | reverse complement strand
TTGGCTATATCAGTGTGCATTCAGCCATGTTGATTATTCTGATCGGTGGTTGGCTGAGCGTGGAATTCGGATTCCGCGGTAATATGGCTGTGCCAGAAGGGGGTAAGGATCATACCATTGAATTCTTGCAGGGCACTGAAACAGCCACGCTGGATATGCCTTTTGAAGTGCGTTGTAACTCCTTTGTGATTGATTTCTTTCCTACCGGAGCGCCTAAAGAGTTTCGAAGTAATTTAACCATTATTGATGACGGTAAAGAGGTGCTGACATCCGATATTATTGTCAATGAACCTCTGTTCTATAAAGGTGTGTATATCTATCAGGCCAGTTTTGGTGATGGTGGTTCAGACGTTACGTTTAAATTGTACAATATGGACGGATCGGCTGAGACACGTACAGCAAATACCAGTGTATATAAGAGTTGGACGGATAAAAAAACAGGCATAACGCTTAAAGTGACAGACTTTAAACCATATAATGTTGAGAATTTGGCGGGTCCAGGTGAGATAGTGAAGTTTAAAGATCTCGGCCCATCTATTGTGTATGAGATTCGCGGCCCGGGTTTGAAACCAGCTAAAATTAAGGCCTATATGGAGCCATTCATTGATGCCAAGGGTAAAAATCAGGGGTCCTGGTTGCAGGTTTCTCTGACTGGTGATGCGGCTGACTTTCAATCGGTGGGGCTAGGGATTGATTTAACAAACCCGAAAGAGTGGGAACTGTTCCATGCATTTATGCGTCATCTCTCCACAACGGACCCTACGCAAGAGAAGATGAAGAGAATGCGCACATCCTTTAAAATGGCTATGCAAGATGTGTTTGGTGATGAGCGACCTGAGAATTTCCAGGAGATGGCAGTACGCACCATGGAAGCGATGCAGACCTTACCGCAAATCCCATGGCCATTTATTCCCATGTTGGATGATTATACGCATGTCTATTATACCGGCCTGCAACTGGCCAAAGATCCGGGTATGAATGTGGTCTGGGTTGGTAGTGGAATATTGGTGATTGGTCTGTGTATTATGTTTTATATGCCACATCGTAAGCTGTGGTTGGTAATACGGCCTGAGAATGATGCAATAACCGTAGTTTTTGCAGGTTTAACCAATCGAAATCAGATGGCATTTAAACAAACGTTTAATGATCTGTTCACGCAGTTTGGTGAAGATTTCAAGCCCAATACATAGTTAAGGAGTAACTATATGACTAGCAGTACAGCTGAAGTATCTTTTTACAGTAGCATGAATGTGGGGCGCATCGCTCTGATGCGTTTTTACGCTTATATTGGCTTGGCATTCGGCATAGCAGGGCTGGCTATGTATGGGCAGAGTGGTTACAACGAAGATGCATTTCTTTATCAAATTCTCAGTATGCAGGGTTTAATCTGGGGGGGGACAGGCGCACTGTTAGGCAGTGGTCTGGCGATGATTGTATCAGCCATGAAACCGGCTATGTTGCAAGGCCGTGTTGCCGGCAATACCGTATCATGGCTGGATGGAATGCTGTTGATGGTTCTGTTGGCTGTGATTGCAGCTCAATTTGAACCAGCACGTGAATTTATAACCTATGAAGATCAGTCCAACCTGTTGGCGCCGAGCATTGTGATGACGATGAATATGTTGCTGGTCTTTTCCGCAGTTACCTATATTGCCTATCTGTTTGCACCTGCCGAATTTATCGGTCGTTTGGCAACGGGAACTGCCTATTTGGGTATATTTTCAGCAGGTACAGCGCTATTGCTGCGTTGGCATGAATCTTATCTGTTTGATATGGACATTGGTCATGCGCCGGTATCGAATCTGTATGAAGTGTTTATTTTTATGTTCATCATTACTGCTGCTGTATATCTCTCTTTTGAACGCCGTTATCAGGCCCGTGCCATGGGTGCATTTGTGATGTCGATTGTTGCTGCGGGTGTATTTTTTGGTATCTGGCTGGATTCCGTAGGGCAGGGTTTGATTAAACCATTGGTGCCTGCGTTGCAGTCATACTGGATGAAAATTCATGTGCCGATGAATTTTGTTGGGTATGGTTCATTTGCCGTGGCTTGTGGTGCCGGTATGGCGTATCTGGTGCGTTATCACCTTGAAGCCAAGGGTGG
>CAYZJL010000302.1:0-2115 GCA_964478615.1 uncultured Zetaproteobacteria bacterium | reverse complement strand
ACTCGTTTCCCCACCTGCTCGCTACAATCACCCTAAGTCCGACAGACTCCTAGATCAGACAAGCGCCATCGGGGCATAGCATCCCAATCATCAGGGACTGGCAAACCAGTGCGTAAACGTTGAAATCCCGCATAGGCAATCATGGCGGCGTTATCGGTGCAGTGTTTGGGATGCGGCAAGAACACCTCCACACCATTTTCTTTGGCCAGTTTATCCAGCAAAGCGCGCAGACTCCGGTTGGCTGCCACACCACCGGCAATCACCAGCCTGGGTGCATCATGCTGCAGACAGGCACGCATCGATTTTTTCACCAACACGTCGCAAATGGCCGACTCAAGAGCTGCAGCCATATCCTGCTTATCCGTATCACTCATTTCATCCTTTCCACCGATGCCTTTAACGGCATACATCACGGCAGTTTTCAGGCCTGAGAAACTAAAATGTAAATTATCGCGATTCAGCATCGGACGTGGCAATTTAAAGCGTTTGGCATCACCACCCTGAGCCAGCAGAGCGATTTCAGGGCCACCCGGATAAGGTAAACCGAGCAATCTGGCTGATTTATCAAAACACTCACCAGCCGCATCATCCAGTGTCTGACCAATCACCTCATATTGGCTGATGGCTTTCACATGCACCAACAGAGTATGCCCACCGGAAACCAGCAGGGTAATAAATGGGAATGCAGGCAGCTCCCCCTCAAGGCCGGGTGCCAGCAGATGACCTTCCATATGATGCACAGGCATCACCGGCACACCATTCACCATCGCCGCAGCACGTGCATAGGATGAACCTACCAACAGCGCCCCCATCAGGCCGGGACCGGCAGTTACTGCAATATAATCAATATCCGACCAGTTCAATGCAGCTTCTTCGAACAGGCTATCGACCATCGGTGGCAGCGCTATAAGATGTTCACGTGATGCCACTTCAGGCACCACTCCACCGAATTTAGCATGTGTTTCAATCTGCGATGCAATGCGCTCGGCTACAATCGTGCCCTGGCCAGTAGCAGGATCACCATCATACAGCGCAACGGCTGTTTCATCACACGATGTTTCAATACCCAGAATGATCATAGTTTTAACGATGCAAGAGCTTGGATAAAGCCCGTTGGTGTATACACAGGTATGGATGACCTTTTGAAACCTTTGATATTCCTTGTAACAATATATTCTACTCCTGCATGCTGGGCAGCTTCAACAATCACCCCATCCTCATAATCCGAAAAACCACCATCCAATGCATTTTCAACCACCGCCCGGTTCACTGGCGCTATTTCGAAAAGAGATAGTAATAACCTGATATGTTTGATCGCACTTTTAGCACCCAAAGACTTTGCCATCAAGTAATGCATCGTTGTCACCGTTGTAGCGCATAAAAAACCCTGCATCTCTGAGGATTCAACCATCGACATCAATTGTGCAGCATCATCCGAAAATGGCTGCCGATCAAGCAACACATCCAGCACTACATTGGTATCAAACAGGACTTTCACAAATGCTTCTGTTCCAGGTGTTTATAATAATCGACTTCTTTTACGTCAGTATTGGAAAGCACCCCTTTCAACGTGCGCACTGTCGGCGTTATATGATGGCTTTCACCCAACTGTTCATTTCTAATGATGGTAAAATAATCTGCAACGATTTGTGATACAGATTTTCCACTTTGAAGCGAATAATGCTTGGCCGATTCAATTAAACTATCATCCATTCTCAAAGTCAGTTTGGTATTCATAACATCTCTCATCCATGACGCATCTTTATTTTAGAATGATACGTCACCCCTAAATCGACTGTCAACCATTGCAAATGATAGGGGCCGGAAAGTGTTACCTCCCCGCCCTCCGAACCGTGCGTGCGGTTTTCCCAAGCCGTTCACTTAATCTGTTGATCAAGTCTAGATATAGGTAGTAGTATTGATATGTTTACTAACTTTATGGATTTTGATCATGCAGGAAAAATCTTCAGCTACTTCTACTCAGAGTCACCCCCGTATACCACCAGAACACGATGGAGTTCAGATCAACCATTGCAAATCACCAGTTTGTCCAAACTATGGCGTTCACCTAATGTTGAAGTGGATGAAATTTACGTTCTCACTGACGCAAAGTCC
>CAYZJL010000301.1:0-2118 GCA_964478615.1 uncultured Zetaproteobacteria bacterium | reverse complement strand
GGTCTATGATTAACACATGTTAGCTCGATTATGTAGTGCTTCGATTCGCGGACTTGATGCCGAGGCTGTGGATGTTGAGGTAGATCTATCCAGAGGCTTGCCTTGCTGGTCATTGGTGGGGCTGCCTGAGGGGGCGGTGCGTGAAGCACGTGACCGGGTCAGGGCAGCGGTGACAAACTCCGGTTTTGAATTTCCGCTGCGCCGCATCACTGTCAATTTGGCGCCAGCCGACAGGCGTAAAGATGGCTCGCATTTTGACTTGGCCATTGCGATTGGTTTGTTGATGGCATCGGCTCAGATATTACGAAATAAAAAAAAATCACCCAAAGAAGATCTTTTTTTGATTGGTGAACTGGCCCTGGATGGTCGGCTTAACAGTGTGCGCGGGGTGTTACCGCTGGTGTTGTTCGCGCGTGCTCAGGGTTTTACCAAAGTGATTGTGCCGATAGATAATGTTGTGGAAGCGACCGCAGTGCAGGGTATGGAAATTTATCCGGCTGCGCACCTGTTGGCGGTGGCCCAGCATCTGGGGGGTAGCAAAACACTTAGCGTGGCAGATCACGTGGATAGTTTGAATGCTGATCCAATCCATTGTGAAGATATGGCAGATATCCGAGGCCAGCAACAGGCACGGCGTGTATTGGAGATTGCCGCAGCTGGTGCCCATCATCTGCTGTTTACAGGCTCGCCAGGTGTCGGCAAAAGTATGTTGGCGCATCGTTTGCCGGGTATCATGCCGCCATTAACCATGCAGCAGGCGCTTGAGGTTACACGTATTTATAGTGTGTCCGGCGACACATCACGGCCAGCTATGAGTACCCAGCCACCATTGCGGCAGCCGCACCATTCGGCATCTGATGTAGCGATTATTGGTGGTGGCAGCAATCCGAAACCGGGTGAAATATCCAAAGCGGATCATGGTATTCTCTTTCTCGATGAACTGGCTGAACATAAACGGGCGGTATTGGAGACATTGCGTCAGCCGCTGGAGGATGGGCGTGTAAGCATCGCCCGTGCTGCTGATACAGCAGAATATCCGGCTCGCTTTCAATTGGTGGCTGCCATGAACCCGTGTCCATGCGGCTACCTGGGCCATCCAGGCAAGCCATGCAGATGTTCACCTTCTGAAGTGCGGCGTTATACAGGACGCATATCGGGGCCACTGCTGGACAGGTTTGATCTGCGCGTACATGTGCCACCGGTGGAGCGTGAAGAGCTGGCGAATATGCAGCCGGGGGAATCATCGAAGGTCATTGCTCAACGGGTAAAAAAAGCGCGTCAGCATCAATATGACAGGCTTGGAGAGGGACGAGTGAATGCGCGTATGACAAATGTTGAGATTGAGAAGTATGCCAGGCCAGATAGTGAATCGGCTAAAATGCTTGATCATGCTATGCAGCATTTTTCACTCTCTGCACGCAGTTATCATCGTATTCTTAAAGTTGCACGTACCATTGCCGATCTGGCTGATTCAGAAACGATCAGTTCCACCCATATTGCAGAAGCGCTGCAATATCGGGGAGAGACTTCATGAATTCTTACTTGATGATATGTGACAAGAACGCATGGATCCAGACAGAAATCTACATCTGAAATAAGTAACCGAAACCAGCTTCAATGGTTGATCGGTCTGGCATCAAATAACGCAATAACTATTGCCATGCATCGCCAATCATAATATCAATTTATGAAAGCCTGGCCCCGTTATGTGAAAGCCTGGCCCCGTTATGAAAAAGCCTGGCCCCGTCATGGCCCAGTCATGGCCCAGTCAAAAGCCTGGCCCAGTCAGCCCGTCAATTATGGACTTCTAGTGCCCTGAATGGCTTTTTGGGTTTTCCTGGTGTGGGACAGGTGTTTGCCATTGAACGCAATGTCACCAACAAAAAAACCGGAAAATCATCTCAGGAGTTGGCCTTCGGAATAACCAGCAAAACACCTGAGCAGGCTTCTGCTGAACAGGTTTTGGCTACCAACCGCAAGCATTGGGTTATTGAAAATAGCTGCCATTACATCATCGATTCCATTTATGATGAAGATAGAAGCCAAATCAGAACGGGCTATGGCCGAATGGCACTAAGTTAAGCCTTTTCAGCCCGATGCTTGTTTCTATGTGGGGTG
>CAYZJL010000300.1:0-2160 GCA_964478615.1 uncultured Zetaproteobacteria bacterium | reverse complement strand
CAGTACCAAGGCGAAAGGCAAAGGGACGGGTTTAGGGCTTTCGATTAGCCGTGATCTGATGCGTAAAATGTCGGGTAATTTGGAACTGATGGAAAGTGGCGCAGAGGGAAGTCGATTCCGTTTGAGTATTCCGGTTGCACTGGAGGGAAATGATGCAGATATTGATTGTTGAGGATGAACTGCATATTCGTACCGGCATCGCCGAGATGTTATCGGATGAAGGCTATACTGTTTTGCAGGCATCGACGGTCTCTGAAGGTATTGATTTGGTGGATCAAGAATCTCCTGCGGTGGTGTTGTGTGATATCAACCTGCCCGATGGTGATGGGTTTCGGGTGTTGCATTATTGTCAGAGCCAAAAACACCAATGTGCGGTGATGTTCATGACAGCATTTGGTAACCGAGAGTTGGCTGTGCAGGCGATTACCGAAGGGGCGGCTGATTATATCTCCAAGCCTATTCGCTTTGATGAGCTGTTTGCGCGTCTGCACAGGATTAATGAGATGCAAAATCTTCGAGGGCAGGTGCGTCGAAAGGTCGCTAAAAAGGTGGTTGAAAGTGAATTGTCTGTGTTGGGGGATTCTCCGCCAATGCAGCGGGTGCGCAGGATCGCTGAAAAAGCTGCCGGTTCAGAGGCTGCGCTCTTGATTACAGGTGAAACGGGTACCGGAAAAGGTTTATTGACCAAGTTGATTCATGCTACCAGCTCGCGTAAAGAGCATGCGCTGGTATCGATTAACTGCGCATCAATTCCTGAAACTCTATTGGAGTCGGAATTGTTCGGTTATCGTAAGGGAGCCTTTACCGGGGCAGATAAAAACAAGCAGGGGCTGCTGGAATCGGTTGGTGAAGGCACGTTATTTCTCGATGAAATCGGTGAAATGCCTTTGTTGTTGCAGGCTAAGTTATTGCATGTGCTGGATGATGGTTCATTTCGCCCATTGGGGGGCATGCAAAACCAACGCTTTAACGGTCGGGTGATTGCGGCGACCAATGCCAACTTGGAAGAAAAGATTGCAGAGAAGGCTTTTCGTGAAGATTTGTTTTATCGTCTTTCTGTTCTGACCATCGAGATTCCTCCGCTGCGTGAACGTGCCGAAGATATTTTGTTGTTGGCTGAAAAGATTTATAATGATTTGGCTGAAGAGATGGGGCATGGGCAAACAGCATTGCCAATTGATTTGCTGAAGGGTTTGCAAACGAATCCTTGGCCGGGAAATGTCCGGCAGCTGCGTAATCATCTCGAACGCATGCTTATTTTGGATGGCGATTCTGAAGATGAGATTACCAGCCCGACATTAT
Source organism: uncultured Zetaproteobacteria bacterium (assembly GCA_964478615.1). Lineage (GTDB taxonomy): Bacteria > Pseudomonadota > Zetaproteobacteria > Mariprofundales > Mariprofundaceae > Mariprofundus. The sequence continues at coordinate 858 of CAYZJL010000300.1, read as the reverse complement.
CGGAAGCATTGATTCAATTTGAAGCTGCATTTATTCAACGCACGGTGATGGAATATTCAGGTGATAAATCGATTGCTGCGAAGCAACTGGGTATCGGGCTTTCTACGCTGTATCGTAAATTGGGTTTGAGCGCTGAATAACAGGCAGGCTCTTGCTTGCGGTTAATTTCTTTCTGCCGAGAATATAAGTTGAGGCATTCTCAATATCGGGAAGAGACAAAGCTGTTATTTTCGAGTGTTGGTCTTGTAACATATTGAAAAGAATAGATATTTCACTACTGTCCGGTGAAAACTAAGGTCATCTGATTTATATTTTTCTCATCAGGTTCAGGAGGCTTCTTTCGCATCAATAATTCTGTGATATTGCGCCTTTCCATGATGTTTACTGCGACCAATGTAGCCAACTGATGGAGAGTAACTTTTGAGTTGGAATTTTTATTGATGAGCTTGAGCAAAAGGTAAGCAATCATGGCGATAATGATTTGTGTTTTTACGGCATTTTCAGATCGTCCTACCAGCCGTTTTATTTTCAGATTTTGTTTAATCCATTTGAAAAACAGTTCAATGTGCCAACGTTGTTTGTATAGGGCTGCGATCTCTTCAGCACTGCGTTCCATATCGTTCGTGATGAATGATAGCAGCTTATTATCTTCCTTTCGGATGAACTGAATACGTCGCAATTTTATAGGGCAATCGGATTGTGCTTTGGCTGATGACAAACGAATGATTTCGTCTTTTAGCACCCCTTCGCCAAGAGGCTCTAGCTCTTTCACTACGTTAAATCGAGCATTGGATTTCATTCGTCCGACAAAACGAATATCCCGCTGATCCATATTATAATACCACGCATAATCGTTGT
>CAYZJL010000299.1:0-2163 GCA_964478615.1 uncultured Zetaproteobacteria bacterium | reverse complement strand
CAGGCGCATCCCTGACTTGATGATGGACATTCTGGCAGACCATCCGACACCTCAGCTCGCAGGCAATCAACGCAATAGTAATATCATCAATGCGACCTGATATGTCGCAGTATGGCTTATCCTTCCCCCCACAAAAAAAAAAGGATTGGGTATGCGATTGGTAGTTATTGATACAGAAACAACGGGATTTGAAGTGGTTCCCATTGATTGGACAGTTTAGAACCAGTGTGCAGTGATATAATCTGTTGGCTCCACAATTTCGTGTTTCTCCTTCATGTCTCTCAACCTGCTCTCAATTCTTTTTTATGCGTTGCATTTCGGCAGTCAGCCATTCATGAATCCAGCGCACCATCTCGGATGCGCGGCTTTTTAGTGGTGATATTCTCACTCTTCCGACCGGAATTAAAAACCAGTTTTCCGACGCCCTTGCATCACTTTTCAACATGACGGCAGAGGATGAATTGCCGGGATTATTCGGACAATCCAGCCATACACTCACCTTGTCATGCGAGCAAAGGTAGCGAATGGCTTCGATTGTAGGCTTTACATGATCAAGCAGTAGTGCCTGTCGTGAGTCAAACGTCGCCTTCACATAACCCGGCTCAGCCTGCGGATCTCCGCTCTCCCAACACTCGCCACAATTCCACCGCCCATGATCATCTTGCTGACAGACGATCCAGTTCCCGGCCACGTGATCGATGTTATATCCGCCATCCAGTTCACAGGCGATGCTGAACTCCTGTTCATTGCGTTCACGGTATTCATGAACCCTGACATGAAAATCAACCCGGTGTTTCTCCGGATGAAAACAGGCCGGATGATCGGTTAAGGAACGGCGGCCGCTTACCCGCGAATCGAGATGGACCAGCTCCCTGCCACTCCGAAAAAGCACGCTGCGCTTGGTAAAATCCTGTCCCGCATGTCCTCTGTGCCAACAACTATCATCTTTATAACTGAAAAAGTGCCAGCGTTTTTTCCACGGTTTGAAGTCTGCGCTAAAGCCACGAAAATAGCGTTTGCCTGCATGACGCAGTAAGCCATTCATGCCGTTTCGTTTTCGATATTTGCCTGTGCAGCGTTTTGCGTTCAGGCAAATCATGCGCTCGTTCAAAAGACGCTTCACTCCAAACCCATCCACGCCTTCTTCCATGTTCAGCATCATTATCCATCAACCTCTAATTTGATGCCGTGCATTCTGGCAGACCATCCGACATCTCATGTCGCAGCCACTAACACAGTGGCAAATAACCATAAAGAGCTGCCATATTGAAGCATTTTTTGACAAAATTGAATGGGGTCATATCATATGCAATATGTTCGTTGTATTGGATACCAACGTAATCGTTGCAGCATTACGCTCAAGGGATGGCGCATCATTTCAAATTCTTGAGGCTATTATTCATGATCAGGTTGATTTTGCGTTATCCGTACCATTATTGCTGGAGTATGAAGCAGTGCTCAAGCGCCCTGAGACATTATCCGCATCCGGTTTAAGCATCAAAGACATGGATACGATTTTAAATATTTTATGTGCACGTGGACAACCAAAGACGTTACATTATTTGTGGCGGCCACAACTTAAAGATGAGCAGGATGAAATGGTGTTAGAGCTTGCTGTAAATGCATCAGCAGATGCCATTGTAACCTTCAACCGTAACGATTTTCTGCCCAATGCGAACAAATTTGATATGCCAATCATCATGCCATCTGAATATTACCAATGGTTAAAGGAGAATAGAACATGAGCCAATATGCATTGAGACTGCCTGATTCCCTACTTGAGATGGCCAGAAAAAGTGCCAAAAGTGAGCATGCTTCCATGAATCAACTGTTTGTTTCTGCCATTGCTGAAAAGCTTTCTGCATTGGAAACAGAAAATATGCTTCGTCACCGAGCACTGCTTGCTGATGAAGGTGCTGCCCGAGATGTTCTATCCAGAGTCCAGCATGGCCCTATGCGCAAAGGCGACGAAATTTAAACGTCTCCGGGATCTTCCCAAGTAGATCATTGCCAGGAACAGCCTAAGTCACTTTTCACCATTGCGACCTGATATGTCGCATTGGGGTTTATCCTCTTCCCACAATAAAAAATTGGAGTGGGTATGCGACTGGTAGTCATTGATACAGAAACAACAGGCCTCTCCCCGAAAAACGGGGATAAGAT
>CAYZJL010000298.1:0-2195 GCA_964478615.1 uncultured Zetaproteobacteria bacterium | reverse complement strand
GTCCACCAGTGTTGGCACGGGTTCGGCATAACGCTCTTCCAGAGTTTTGACGCGGTTGGCGAGCCGCTGGGTGACGCGTTCAATTTCGGTGCTAATGTTGGTTTCCAATGTTGCCAGCCATTTATCTTCCACGATCAAGGTTTTGTTATCAGCCTCGGTGAGCTTCGGATATTGCTGCAACACCTGTAAGTCCAAAGATTCCTGTGCAACTTTGACTGACTTCTTGTGGGCTGCTTCAACTTCAATAAGCCCTTTCACATGTTTCAGTGCATGGATTTCATCGGTATCGCTGGCGACCTTAATCCTTACTGTTACGCTGGCTTTGCTGATTTTACCGCTATCGGTGAGTGCTTCTTCGAGCAGGCCGTTTTCTACAGCATGTTCTTCCACATATGCCTCCAGTGTTTGGGTGCTGGCATCAAGTTCGGCTTGTAACTTATCCACTTCTGTCTGCTCGGCTGCAAAATAGCGTTGCACAATCAAGCTTGGTGGAATCAGTTCGGCTTTGTATTTGGCTTTTTTGATGATGAGATCAGGTGCTTCTTTCAGCTTCTCGCCCCTTCTCACCACCAGTTCACGGATGCTGTTGCTAGCTTTCCACCCGTCCTGAGTAATCACATAGACATCGTCCTGCATGGTTTCAGACCAGTAATCCATGATAATCTGGTACATATCGTAGCGATCCAGCAGTGCTGTTTTGCTGAAGGCAGTCAGCAGATGCTCTGAAATACGAAAGATTACATCCTTGGGTAGATCATCCTGGCTCAGTTCAGCAAGATCTACATCTGATTTCCATTGGTGAAACAACGCAATACTTAACGCAGCAAAGTCTTTGAACTCCTGATGTCCAAGAATAGTGGTTTTTACATCAGAGGCTTTGACCAAGGCTTTGCTGTAGCCCTCCCTACCATCGCTAAACAATGTTTTACGCAGGCTAGGAAATAGCTGCCAATAGTTATCCAGCGCCTCAATATCGGCATTGGGAATGCCGCCTTTCAGGTGGGCAGATAGATCGTGCAGATCCTCGGCTGCCGAGCTGTCGATATAACGGGGAATATTGAGGTTATAGTCGTTCTTCGCAATCTCATCAAAGCCAACCATACGGCTATAGCGGCCTTGTCTGTGCTGATGATTAAACACATCAACGATCTTATGCAAATCCTGATCACGTAAGCGGTTTTTCGGGCCATCCTTTTTAAAGCCTTTGCTGGCATCAATCATAAAGATACCACTCTCATCACTTTCCAAACGCGCTTTGGCTCCGGCTTTATCAATCACGATAATACAAGCCGGAATGCCGGTACCGTAAAACAGATTGGCAGGTAGACCAATAATACCCTTGATATAACCTTGTCTGATCAGATTGCGGCGAATATCCGCTTCGGCATTGCCACGAAACAGTACCCCGTGCGGCAGAATCACCGCCGCCTTGCCGGTGCTTTTCAGGGATTTAAGAATGTGCAGCAGAAAAGCGTAATCACCATTCTTCTCTGGTGGAATGCCATATTCAAAACGGGCATACAGATCTTCTTCAGGCAGAAAACCTGTATTCCACGCTTTAAACGAGAATGGTGGATTGGCTACGGCAAAATCAAAGGTCTTGAGCGCACTGTTGTCATTTTTATATTCAGGCTCGGCCAGCGTGCTGTGACCACCGGGAGCAATCTCGGCATCGGCATTATTGTGCAGAATCATATTCATGCGGCACAGTGCCGTAGTGGCCACATCTTTTTCCTGACCGTAAATGCTCAGGCCATTTTTAGCTTCATCGGCTGCTTTGAGTAACAAAGAACCTGAACCACAGGTTGGATCATAAACTGTTTGATCCTGAGTGGTTTCGTTGGTGATGCCCACCACTTTGGCCAGAATGCGCGAAACCTCAGCAGGGGTATAAAACTGACCCTTGCTCTTGCCCGATTCCGTTGCGAAGTTGCGCATCAGATATTCATAGGCATCCCCCAGCAGATCATCGCCCTGCGCACTGTTGCCGCCAAAATCCAGGCCCTCAAAAATACCGATCAGTTTGGAGAGACGATCCACCATCTCTTTACCCTTGCCAAGACGCTCTTCATCGTTGAAATCATTATCCTTGTTGGCAAGCCACGGCAGTTCATTCTCTTTGGCGATGCCATCGAGCACGATATTGAGCTTTTCACCAACCTCTTTATCACCCTTGAGCAGCACAATATCGTCAA
>CAYZJL010000297.1:0-2195 GCA_964478615.1 uncultured Zetaproteobacteria bacterium | reverse complement strand
CAATGGCTTTGCTGGCAGAACGGTTATCAGCAGACTTACCAATATGCCAATCTCCCGTACCGGCAGATTCAAAGTGGTATTGCTCCAGCCCTCGCTGTTTCGCCACCGATTTTACCACCACTTCAGCCAATGGAGAACGACAGATATTGCCGAGACATACAAACAGCACCCGGATTTTATTTGGCGCATGCATGTGCATTTCTCTCCGCTTGTGACAGTTGTAAATAGACGGGTGAAGGGTAAATCGGCAGATCAATCCGCTCTGCATTCAAACGCTTGGAAACCAGTTGTGTCTCTATCGCCAGCGCCACACTTCGATCCAGCCTGAGTGGTTCTCGTCTCCATGCACTCAAATCGACCGGTGGTTCACCATGACAACAGAAATGCGCTGCTGGCAGTGCTTCAACATCCTTCCAGCTCAGGCAAACATCGGCTTTAATCACTTCATGATTTTGATAACAGCCAACAAAAGCTTCACCAGCTCGTGCATCTTCAAGCACCCATACAGCCCCATCCACATTGGCCTGTCGGGCGGTAATCGCCAGCGAAGAGAGATGATAAATCGGTAATTTTAGCCCGCTATTGATACCAGCCAGCGTTGCCGCAGCAATACGCAGCCCTGTAAATGAACCCGGCCCCGCCCCCAGCGCCAGCGCATGCAACTGATGCCATTCCAGTTCAGCCTGTTGCAGCAGCTGCTCAAGCAGAGGCACAATAGTGGTCGAACGTGTTTTCCCGGAAGCATTCTCAACGGGTTCAGATACAAACAGCTGGTTATCTTTGATAACAGAGGCGGAGATAACGCCACAAGCACTATCCAGCGCAATTATATGACATGCATCCATCACAGATATTCTTTTAATGCCTTACGCAACGCTTCGCCATACTCTTCATGCTGCAAACCGAGTACTGTATTGGCCACCAAAAAACCTTCGGGGTGCCCTGCATCAAAACGCTGCCCATCAAGCACAACTCCATGCACCGGCTCCTCCTTTGCAAGTAGTGCAATGGCATCGGTTAATTGAATCTCACCACCTGATCCTGGTTGAACATCTCGTAATATCTCCATCAAGCGCGGCGTAAAAATATAACGCCCCACAATCGCCATATGTGATGGTGCATCTTCAACAGATGGTTTCTCCACCATATCTGTCAACGTAAGCAGCCCACCATCATCGGCTTGATAAGCAACGATGCCGTATTTAGAAACCTGATCTGCCGGCACCTGAATCAAACCAATCACTGAATGGCCGGTTTGCTGATACACCTCAGCCAGTTGTTGCATGGCCGGTTTATCATGGATGATCAATTCATCGGCAAGCGAGACTCCAAATGCTTCATCAGCTATCCAGTGACGGGCACATAGAACCGCATGGCCCAGACCGAGCGCCTGCTTCTGGCGTACATAGATCACATCCGCCATGCGTGCAACGCGCGACACCTCTTTATATAGTTCCTTTTTACCGGCACTTTTAAGGTTAGCTTCCAGTTCAGCCGAAATATCAAAATGATCTTCAATAGCCCGTTTACCACGGCCTGTAATCATGATGATCTGCTCCATACCAGCAGCCAGCGCTTCTTCAACACCGTATTGAATCAACGGTTTGTCGACAATGGTCAACATCTCCTTTGGACTGGCTTTTGTAGCAGGCAAAAAACGTGTACCCATACCTGCGGCTGGAAAAATAATTTTGCGCAATGGTCTCATGATCATTAACCCCCTCAGAGACCTATCCTCAGCCTCACTGATTAAAACGATTTCGAACTTAGCATGCCCATTATAGCACAGTTATTTCATCAGGTGAGACGACCATACGAATGAAGGCCCGAGAGATACATATTCACGCCCAGGAAACAGAACACCGTTACCAGGAAGCCTGCCACGGCCCACCAAGCCAAAGCCTTACCATGCCAGCCATGCGATACACGCGCATGCAAATATGCACCATACACCAGCCAGACAATCAACGCCCATGTCTCTTTTGGATCCCATGACCAATACCCACCCCATGCTTCAGCAGCCCATGCGGCGCCAAGAATCGTTGCCAGCGTAAAGGCCGGGAAGCCAACCGCGACAGCCTTATAGGCCAACTGATCCAGCTGTTCCAGACTTGGGAACACAGCCAGCACTTTTGCAGTGCCACCCTTGGCTTCAAGGTGATAACGCACCAGATACGCCATACCGGCACCACAAG
>CAYZJL010000296.1:0-2208 GCA_964478615.1 uncultured Zetaproteobacteria bacterium | reverse complement strand
GAGATCGACATGATGACACATACATGTTGACCTGTTAAAAGTGGTTCGCGAAGTGCGCGATGGGGAGTGGTGATATGATAGAGTTAAAGAATGATGGTCTGAAGATCAGTTTTCCGGAATTGCACAGGGATGCCCGGTGCTCAATTGATTTTATGCGCACCCTGCGCATCCCCGATGATGGGCGAGAGTATCCACTACCTGCCGGATTAGGGGAATTTCCATTAAGCCATATTGAGGACTTTAGTGACCGCATTCCCAAATCATGGAACAGGCGAGGTGGTGTTTTGATGCCGATGTATCAATCAGAGGCATTATGGCTGAATTTCGACGGGGGATACCCTTCTTACCCGGTAGCGATCAAGCTCGCCGCTGGAAAAATTAATGCTGTGTCCGGAGAGCCATGGACGGATGGTTTGTCTGATAACCCTCAAGACTATCTTGTGTTACCCGATCAACCATGGCTTGATGGATATAATATAGAGAAGGATTTGATCCGGCAGTTCGTAGCCATGCCTTTGGGACAGGGCTATTCAGTCGAAGAGCAGATTAGCGGCGAAGCAGAGTTTGGCGGCATTCAAATTACTGCCTGTCCAATGAAGGTGGAACGGTACAAAGAACTCGAGGCGCAAAGAAAAGCCGAACGGGAAACGGATTTGGATTATTTGGATACACCTGTTTTCTGCCGCAGGGCTCCGGAAGTATGTGAAGAATCTGTCATGGGATTGGCCGCCGGAGGGTTAATGCGGCAAGAAATCTATGAGGATGAATACGGTATTGATGCTTGGGATACAGAGCATGTATCCCGTTGTTTTGTGCATCTGGTGAATAGTGAATTGTATGCGTCAATCACCGGCCAGCGCCCACCCCACCCTCCTGTTACTAAAAAAGAATATGCACAGTGCAGTATTCCCTGGTTTGATTATTATGATGAGCATGCTGCATTGGTCGGCAGTCGGGTTCTGTCCAAAGTAAAAAGTCTGTCGCAGGTTGCTAAACAGAAAGGGCAGCAGGTATGGGATAATAAGTCCATTAACATTGGCGCTGTTCAAACTCTGAAGGGAAAAAAGAAGCATACTGTCTCTGAAGGAAATTGGAGTGCTTGAGAAAGTTATTTCCGGTGGTCAGACCGGTGTAGATCGTGCCGCACTGGATGCAGCCATGGATTCCGGTCTTGAGGTTGGTGGCTGGTGCCCGCGTGGACGTAAAGCACTGGATGGCGTGATTCCTGCCAAATATCCTCTCACGGAGACAAAGGGAGCATCGTACCAGACGCGCACGAAATGGAATGTGCGCGATTCCGACGCCACACTGATTCTATGCCTTGGCGAGCCATCCGGAGGCACAGCATTAACCATCAAACAGAGCGAGAAACTGGGTAAACCTTTTTATGTTCACAAGTTGAACTCGGAATATGGAACTTATGTTGGCGGCGAGGATTTTGGCAGTGTGGGTTACGGCCTGAGTTGTCAAAACATACAGGTGCTCAATGTTGCTGGGCCGAGAGAAGGCAAATATTTTCCGGTGTATGCTCAGGCGCATAGTTTTCTGACTGGCTTGTTTCGCTATTTGATGGACTGTGACCACAATGCTTATGAGCCATGTGCTATTTATATGGTTCAATCAAGCAACCGACAAGCAAAAAAATTAGATGAATATTGAAATGCGCCAAAAGGAAATGCAGCGCAGACAAATAGCAATCAATATGTCGTACTATAAGACCAATGGAAATGCTCCACACTTCTATTTTGGCAATCCGTTCGACAATGTGCTGGAGAAAGTTTCTGAAGAACTACCACCGTATAAATAATGGTAAGAGCAGGTTCAAGTAAAAACAGGCTTTGGCTTGCTCCTTCTATCAAAGCGCATAAAGTCCATTCTGGTTTGAGGGATAGGGAGTCTATTTGACTGATCAAGCAAATATCAAAGCACAAGCTGCGAATGATGCACACCTGCTCTTTCAGGATATTGCAGACGTTATCCGTCAGGCTCACCGGCAGGTTCGGCAGACCGTCAATACCGCCATGGTGCAAAGCTATTGGCAGATTGGTCATTTGATTGTGGAGCATGAGCAACAAGGGCAGCAACGCGCAGCCTATGGTAAGCAACAATTGCAACAGCTTTCAAAGCAACTGACATTGGAGTTTGGTAAAGGTTTTGATGCCAGCAACCTGCGAAATATGCGCCGTTTTTACATGGCATTCCCAATTC
>CAYZJL010000295.1:0-2241 GCA_964478615.1 uncultured Zetaproteobacteria bacterium | reverse complement strand
GTGACTATTCAGGTGAAATGTACCAGGCGTTCGGATGAGCAAGTCACGGTGGCATTTTCTATCCGTGATACCGGCATTGGCTTGAGTAAGGAGGCACAGGGTCGTTTATTTCAGCCTTTTGTGCAGGCCGATGGTAGTACAACGCGTCAATATGGAGGAACAGGTCTAGGATTGGCTATTTGCAAGAAGCTGGTGCAGTTGATGGGCGGGGAGATTGAGCTGTTCAGTGAACTGGGTAGGGGTTCGATGTTCTCATTTGAACTGACCATGCCGGTTAGTGATGATGAGGATTTGCAGACCAGAAGTTATGATGCAACGCCGCTTTCTGAACTAAATGTGCTCATTGTCGATGGCGATGCCAATGCTTGTTTTATTCTGGAGCAATATCTTCGTTTCTGGAACATGCAGGTGAGTAGCGTTCAGGACTGTGCATCGGCTTTGCGGCATTTGCATGCGGACGATGATAGTCAAACTATTGATGTTGTTATTATTGCTCAGGAATTGCCGGATGGTAGTGGAATCGATATGGCTTCGGAAGTGCGAAAGTTGTCAGCTTTGGCTGATGTTCCTCTGATTTTACATGCCGGCTATGAACATTCCAGTTTGAAACATAAAGCACGTGATGCCAGCTTTTGTGCGGTCTTGCCCAAGCCTGTTAATATGTCCTATTTGTTTGATTGCCTTGCGCAGGCTCTACGTATGGATGTGATGCAAACTCTCGTTGCAGTTGAGGCCAATGCTCAAGGTGTGGACTCCAGTGAAAAAGCGTTGTTTGATGGTGTTCATATCTTGTTGGTTGAAGATAATCCGGTCAATCAGAAAGTTGCACAGATGCATTTGGCCAAACTCGGCTGCATGGTGGAAACGGTGAATGATGGTCAAGAAGCGATGCACGCGATGATGCAGAGCGATGAATATGATATTGTGTTCATGGACTGCCAGATGCCGGTGATGGATGGCTTTGCAGCCACAACAAATATTCGTGCTTACGAAGCGAAACAGGGTGGGCATCGATGCATTGTCGCAATGACAGCCAATGCCATGAAAGGTGATAAAGAGCGCTGTTTGCAGATTGGCATGGATGATTATCTTAGTAAGCCGGTCTCAAGAGACAAAATATCTGAAGTTATCCGCCGCAATATAGTACTTGCTGCAGAGGACGATGATCAACCACTCAGGCATGCTAGTGATGATAAAGTGTCGCAGGATAGTTATATTAACTTGGATCAGCTTAGGGACTTGTTTGGCGATGATAATGAATCCATTGTAGAGATTTTAGAATTATTTCAGGTCTCGATGCGGCAGTTGTTGATGGAAAAAATGCCGCATGCATTGGAACATCGTGATAGTGCGTCGATGAAGTCATTGGTGCATGAGTTGAAGGGGGCAGCGGCCAATATTGGCGGTGAGGATATTGCTGTGCGGTGTACTGAGATGGAAGAGCAGGTAGCAGCAGAGCAATGGGATGAGATAGCATTAAATATAAACGAGTTACGAAAGGCCTACAGTCAGTTGGTCACGATTTGTACGGAGATGGGAGCGAAAGGATGAAAATATTAATTATTGATGATAATCCGACTAATATTTTATTATTAAAACGTTTGATCGAACGTATGGATGCTGGACATGAGCCTGTTTGTTTTACCGATCCAGTGCAGGCACTGGCATGGTGTGGTGATGGAACTCCTGACCTGTTGTTGATTGATTATATGATGCCGGAGCTTGATGGCATTGAATTCATTCAGCAGTTCCGGATATTGTCCGGTTGCAAAGATATCCCTGTGGTCATGATTACGGCGGATAGTAATCGTGATATTAGGTACAAGGCGCTGGAGGTTGGTGCCAATGATTTTCTCAATAAACCGATTGATAAAACTGAATTTTTAGCACGCACTCGAAGCATGTTGAGTCTGCGTAAAAATCAGATTCAGCTGGCCAATCGGGCGCAATGGCTGGCTGGAGAAGTACGCAAGGCAACCGAATCGTTGCGCCAGCAAGAGCGCGAAGCTTTGGTGATTTTATCCAAGGCGGCTGAATACCGAGACCCTGAAACCGGCGCTCATATCATACGCATGTCCCATTATTCAAAGTTAATTGCTCGCCAGCTTGGCTTAAGTGAGCCCGAACAGGAGCTAATCCTTGAGGCATCATCTAATCAAAATCTCCGACCCAACGAGAATAAAGAGAAAAACGAAGTCCGACATAAGAGTTAAAACAAAAACAAACCACAAAACAAGAAGA
>CAYZJL010000294.1:0-2245 GCA_964478615.1 uncultured Zetaproteobacteria bacterium | reverse complement strand
TACAGGTGACTATCAGCTTACCCGCCGGGGTAAACAATCAAACACATCCGTTGAAAGTGCCTATACCTACCGGCTTACGCACCCCCTTGGGGAGTGGGTTATTGATCAAGCCAAATTCAAGCAGCTTGAACCTGCTAGCATAATGTTTGATTACACAGCTCACCCTGCCAAAATATCTGTGATTGAACGCCTCATAGGTCAATCAGGAACATTGACCTTACAAAAATTCACCATTGAATCACTGGAGCGTAGCGAAGATCATCTGCTATTTTCTGCAGTGAATGATGATGGCGCGAGCATCCCCAGCGAGGTGGCGAATAAATTGATGCAACTACCTGCTCAGGTGGTGCGAATGATTCCTGATTCACAACTTCACACCACACATCTGAGCATGATGGATGAAGCCTTAGAGAAAGACCGGAACCGTGTGATGAAAAGCGTGAATGATCGTAATATGAGTTTTTTTGAACAGGAAGTAATCAAGCTGGATACTTGGGCAGATGATATTAAGGATGGCTTAGAGTATTCCATTAAAGAGCTGGATAAAGAGATTAAGCTGGTTCGCAGGGAAGCTAAAATAGCAGCGACGCTTGAAGAGAAACTAGCTATGCAAAAGAAGCAACGCAAACTGGAAAGCCTGCGCAATAAACAACGACGTTCATTGTTCGATAAGCAGGATGAAGTGGATGAACGGCGGGAACAACTGATCGATACGCTGGAGCAGAAACTCAATAGAAAAACAGAAATTGAAGATCTGTTCACCATCGAGTGGAGTGTGAAATAATGTTGTTTGGAGCGTGCCGGCAACTGCTAAGGATTTCTTATATGTTCATGCATATGCAATGCTTAGCCACCTTCTTTGAGGGCGATTGCATCGAGATGGGAGTGTAATATGAAGTTGGAAAAAATTTCTATAAAGAATTTTCGTTGTTATCAATCGGTGGAGCTTGATCTTCATCCTCATATGACAGTTTTGGTGGCAAACAATGGGCAGGGAAAAACAACTTTTCTTGATGCCATTCGTATTGGTTTATGGCCTTATGTGAGCAGTTTTGATTTGGCAAAGACAGCGTATGCAGACCCCGCCAATACCATCGCTGTAGGTGATGTTCTGCTGTTAAAAAATCAGAATAATATGGCACGCCAATTACCTTCAGAAATCATTATAACAGGAAATTATGGTCAGGATGAACAAAGTTGGAAGCGGTATAGGGATAGTGAGGCCAGGAAATCACAGACCAAAGATGATGCTGCCAGTAAACAACTCAAAAAGTTTGCTCAGAATTTACAAAAAAACATACGCGACCTTAATGGTGCTCCAATCAGCCTGCCCGTGTTTGGCTATTATGGTACGGGTAGGCTTTGGAATGAAAAGCGCTTGATGCAAAGTAAGATTGGTAGCAAAAACCGTAAAGCGGATGAAAACATTCGCACTTTTGCATATCGTGATTGTCTAGACCCTGCATCCAGTTATAAGCAGTTTGAAGAGTGGTTTACTTCATCATTTAAGAAAATTCGAGAGGAGCAAATTAAGCAGTTAGAATCTGGTATTTCATCGATTCAAGCTGACCCTGAGATTGCCAACCCTGTGACTGTGATTCAAAAGTCTGTCAATACACTGCTAAAAGTAACTGGCTGGCAAAATGTGGCATATAGTGAAACCAATGATAAAGCCTTGGTTTTACAGCATCCTGAAAAGGGAACGCTAAAGGTTGATCAGTTAAGCGATGGCATCAAAAATATGCTGGCGATGGTGGCAGATATTGCCTATCGCTGCGCTTTATTGAATGCACACTTGGGTGCTGATGCAGCTTTAGAAACGGAAGGTGTTATTTTGATTGATGAGGTTGATATGCACCTTCATCCAGAGTGGCAGCAAGTGGTCATTGCCAGCCTTACCGAAGCTTTCCCCAAGCTTCAATTCATTGTGACGACCCATAGCCCGCAGGTGCTTTCGACCGTAGATGCTGAATCTATTCGTTTGATTCATCATGAAGTGGACACCGAAACAGGACAGCTACGATCTGTAGTGGAGCGCCCTGATGTTCAATGCCGTGGTGTCGCTAGTGCTGATGTGTTGGCAAATCTTATGGGCGTTGATCCCATTCCTGAGGTGGAGGAAGCAAGGTGGTTAAGTGATTACAAAGCATTGATTCAAACAGGAGAACATGAGACTGAAGAGGGTAAGACCCGAATGGCACTAAGTTAAGCCTTTTTAAGGGGCATTAACAGGATGCCAAACAGT
>CAYZJL010000293.1:0-2249 GCA_964478615.1 uncultured Zetaproteobacteria bacterium | reverse complement strand
GGATTTTGTCATCATCAGAGCCTTATTTCAACTCGTCAAGTAAATGGCTTGGCCAGAGGCGAGCCTTTTTCATTAACGATCAATCAGATCAATGTTTTACGTCTTTCCATACTTCAACTTTCAAGCGCCATAGCACTAACGTAAGTAGAATCAGGAAGCCGACTACCCAACAACCGATAGCGCGACGTTCATTCTGATGCGGATCACCGATGAATGTCAGGAACGCAGCCACATCATGTGCTTGTTCTTCAATCTCGGCAGTATCCGCTGCATCATGTTCAAGCCATGAAAGTGGATCCGGCATGGCAATACGATGCCCAGGGTAAACAGCATTATAGTTACCATCAGGAATCTTTCCATGAGGATCATGCTCAAAGCCAGTCAGCAATGAATAGACATAGTTCGCGCCACCACGACGACCAGGCACAATCAGAGACAGATCAGGTGGAGCTTTACCATACGATTCTACTGCATCTTCAGGAGCCATATCAGAGATCATACCACTCATTAAAGACTTCTCTCCGCGCAATTCATCCACGGCTTCACGCGTTAATCCCAATTCAGGATAAAGCATCAGACCACTGTAGGTGATATACTTGGCAGAGTGACACCCCATACAGACATCAGTAAATACTGTCAGTCCACGACGCAGCTGTTCCTGATTGGTAACATCAATCTCAGCATGCTTGAGATGCGCACCGCCACCGCTAGCCATTGCAGATGTCGAAAAGCCCATCACAGCTATGGCAGCAATTGCCATCAATGTGTTAGTCAGTTTCATATCAAATCCCCTCCGGCACAGGCTTGGTCTTCTCGAACTTCGGTAAGAATGGCAGGGCCACAAAGAAACCAAAGTAATAAGCCGTTGAAAGCTGACCTACTATTTTAAGCGTTGGTGTTGGTGCGGAATGACCACAATAACCCAAAATAATCACATCGATAAAGAACATGATCACCATGATCTGATAGACCGGACGGAAACGCGCAGAACGCACCGCTGATTTACACAGGAATGGTAGCAAGAACAGAATCGCTAAAGAACCACCCATCGCCAATACACCGATCAACTTGGACTCAAACGAACGCAGAATAGTATACCACGGTGTTAAGTACCAAACCGGCGCAATATGAGCAGGTGTGGATAGGTTATTGGCAGGTACATAGTTATCCACTTCAATGAAGTAACCAGCGAACTGCGGATTAAAGAACACGATATAAGCATAGATCGTTAAGAAGAATGCCACACCGAATGCATCTTTAATCGTATAGTAAGGATGGAATGGAATCATCTCTTCTGGTTTATGCAAATCAATACCATCTGGGTTATTGGAGTGAACAACATGCAATGCATGCACATGACCACCAACAATAGCCACCAACAACAATGGGAACAGATAATGCAAGGAGAAGAAGCGGTTCAAGGTTGGATCACCAATAGCAAAACCACCTACCAGCAGCTGCGTAATGAAATCACCCAGTACCGGAATAGCTCCAAACAGATTGGTAATTACCGTTGCGCCCCAGAAAGACATCTGACCCCAAGGCAATAGATACCCGAAGAACGCTGCGCCCTGCATAATCAACAGAATGACAACGCCGATAATCCAAAGCAATTCACGCGGCTCTTTGAATGAGCCATAGTACATACCACGTCCCATATGCAGATAGACCACAAAGAAGAACATTGATGCACCAACCGCATGCATATAACGGATTAACCAACCAAAGTTGATATCACGCATAATGCGCTCTACCGAATCAAAGGCGACGGTAAAGCCACCAAAGGTCGCTTCAGCTGATGGCTTATAATACATCACCAGAAAAATACCGGTGACAATTTGCAGCACCAGCATCAGCAAAGCCAATGAACCAAAATTCCACATATAGTTCAAATTCTTTGGTGCCGGATATTCAGTCAGCTGCGATTTGATAATCGCTTCTGCGCCAGTACGCCTGTCAATCCAGGCGAAGATCTGTGTTTTCATTAATTTTTCTATCACTTTATTCCCTCCCCCTGAATTATCCGATCACAACTGTAGTGTCGGTTTTATATGTATATGGCATCAAATGCAGATTATGCGGTGCCGGTGAACCATTGATCACACGCGCTGAAACATCATACAGCGAGCCATGACAAGGACAATGCCAACCACCCGGCCAGTTTTCAGGCACAGAATCGCCCCACTCTTTGCGCGTTGGTGATGGTTTAAACAACGGGATGCAACCCAGATGTGTACAACTGGCTACGA
>CAYZJL010000292.1:0-2250 GCA_964478615.1 uncultured Zetaproteobacteria bacterium | reverse complement strand
TTTCCGCCGGTATTCTTCCGGGTTTTTGGTCTGAACCATGGCTCCGCCACGTGGGAATAAGGCATCGTACAATCGGGACACCCAAAAACGCAGTGCTGCCAGTCTTAGCAATAGGGGTAAGGCTTCCAGTTCATCTTCTTGCAAGGGTCTGACGGATTGATAGCCGTCCATGAATGCCTTGATGCGATTATCATCCGCAGCAGTGAGCAATACGGCTTGAGCATTTAGTGAGATGGCGATGTCCATCGCAAAAGGGGAATCATGGGCATAATAGAAATCAATGATTCCGGACACGTCATCGCCTTCAAAGAGAATATTATCGACAAATAGATCACCGTGAATCACGCCGCACGGCAATGAATCCCAAGCACAAGAACGTTGAAAGTTCAATTCGCTGGTGAGCAATTCGCTGGCCTCGACACCATAACGCTGACGTGTTTTTTCAAGCACAGTATCAATATGTTCAGCCAGCCAGTCAGAGCCTGATGGATTCTCTCGACGCATATCAAAATCAGAGCCGGCCAGATGCAATTGCGCCATGGCAAGGCCTGAGGCATACAGTTGGGCAAGGTTGAGTTCATCCAAGGTGATGCCACTTAAGCAGGACACAATGCAGCCTTGTTTTCCACACACATCAAACAACAGGGCGTTGTTTTTACGGATCATCACATCGGGACAGGCCAGTTCGTTGTTGGCCAAGTGCTTCATCAAACGCATGAAATATGGCAGTTCATCGGCCTCAAGGCGTTCAAAAACAGTGAGTACATAGCGTTTTCCATGACTTGTATCGATAAAGAAATTACTATTTTCAATGCCCGCCGCAATGCCTTCAAATGAAAGCAATGAGCCAATATCATAATCGGCTAAAATGGTGCTGATATCAGCGTGTGTAAGTTCAGTATAGACAGACATAGTGCGCAATCCTAGCGGGTAACAAGAAAAAGCCCACGGACTTTTCATCCATGAGCTTGGTTTTCAGGTTCGAGTATTTTAGCGCGGATTATCCGATATCATTGTTAGGGATAATCAGCATTTCCACACGGCGATTCAACTGCATGCCAGCTTCGCTACCGTTGGAGGCTCTTGGTTGCAGTTCACCACGACCTTCTACGCCAATTCTATTGCCACCCATACCCTGATCCATCAAATACCATTTCACGGCCTGAGCCCGTTGTTCGGAGAGTTGTTGGTTGTATTGCTCTGAGCCACGGCTATCAGTGTGGCCGGTGATGTTAATGGTTGTGCGCGGGTAACGGGTCAGGATATCGGCTACTTTGTTCAATGTGTTGTGGAAGGCAGGGGTCAATTGGGCGGAATTGGTGCCAAATGAGACTTCACTATTCATGGTGATTTTTAAATTCTCATTTTGTAGACGTTCGATTTCAATTTGATTTCTGCGCTGTTCTTCAGCCAGGGCGAGTTTGAATTCTTCTTCCTGTTTATCCATATACACGCCGACACCGGCACCAATTGAGCCACCGGCAGCAGCGCCCATCAGTGCGCCACGTAAAGCGCCACCGGAATGATCTTTTTGAAAGCCGATAACAGCACCGGCCAGTGCGCCAACAGCGGCACCGATACCTGCGTTTTGTTTGGTGTTTTTGTTGGGGTCATTTGGATTGCTGGCGCAGCTGCTTAATGCTAGGCCAGCAGCGATAGCGATAAATATGATTTTTTTCATGTGTGATCTCCGTGATTTCAATGCATTTGAAGCATGTTAACCGTATTAGTCAGGTAATGAGGCTCTAAAACTTATCCGAAATAATAGATGTTATATCGAGTGAACCCAAGTGAAATATACGCACCCCAGAGAATCATGTGCGCGTTTCTCTTTTGCTGCCACGCAAATTTTTCTTCAGACTGGCGCAATGGATGACTCGGTATTCAGGTTGATGATTTTTTGCGGCATTTTATTGCTCATGGCGCTGGCGCAATGGATGGCTCCGCGTCGTGTTTTATCGATGTGGCGTAAACGTTGGTTGGGCAACTTTGCTTTGCTTGCATTGGATGTTGTGCTTGTCCGCATTGTGTTGCCTGCAGGGGCGATGGGGGCAGCTTGGTGGGCGCAATCCAATGACTTTGGACTATTGCATTGGCTGGAATGGTCAGATGCTTTTGCGGTGATTATTGCCGTTGTGTTGCTTGATTTACTGATTTACGGGCAACATGTGCTCACCCATACGGTGCCGGTGTTATGGCGTTTACATATGGTGCATCACGCTGATCGGGAAATTGATGTGAGTACCGGGC
>CAYZJL010000291.1:0-2274 GCA_964478615.1 uncultured Zetaproteobacteria bacterium | reverse complement strand
CGGCTTCAAGTGGATTTTGATGAATGTATCGAGACAGTTGTAACTGATAACTATCTTCCCCAACGCATATTGCTTTATAACGACCACGGAACAGCGGGCCGTCGGTTTGCTTTAACCGGTTGTGACGTTGGGTGTAGACACCGTTGATATGTCGCATGGCCCGGCCCAAGTTGGCTTGCGGTGTTTTGACGAGCAAATGATAATGGTTGCTCATTAAGCAGTAGCACATAATTTGAATACCAAATCGTTGATGAGCCTCAGCTAGGACAGTCAAAAATGCATCAAAAAATTCCTCGCTGTGGAATATAGCCTGATGAGATCGGCCCCGATTCATTACGTGATAATATGCATCTTCATATTCGATTCGTAGAGGTCTTGGCATAGAAGAAGGATATCAAAGGAAATTGAACAGTCAATATGATACTTGACCCCTTTTTTATGTTGACCCCTTTTTTATGACCCCTTTTTTATACCCGGAACTCCATAGTTATGTATTATGTCCCCGGAACTCCAATGTCCCCGGAACTCCATGTCCCCGGAACTCCATGAGTTCAGCTCCATTGTCTCCGCAGTGCGGAGACAATGGCTAAGCTGCTTTTCGCTGTCCACTAACCACTTATCATTCATCACTTTCTTAACCGATACTTCTGCAACCGGCTGTTGGGTTTATCGGGAATGGTGTATTCAACCTTCTCGTGTTCCAGCAGCTCTTTGATGGCGCGTTTGAATGCTCCGGTTTTGGATTCAAGACCGAGCACAGCCATCAATTCAGATGCAGATAAAGCGGCATCTGACAAAGCCACCAATATGGCTTCTGACTGGGCCCCCGACTGGGCCCCTGACTGGGCCCCCGACCGGGTCGGTGATTTCGGCGCAATCACATGCGGTTCGGCCAGATAAACGGTAAATCGAAGATGCATGCCGATCTCTTCGATTTTTGGTTCAGGCAGAGCAAGTGCTTTTGCATCTTCAAAAATCCTGCGCACGCCGGTTCCCCACTGCTCAATCAGGTGCAGCTCCCGAAAGACACGGGCAATCACATAATTACGAATTCTGGATGTACCTTGTTTCATATCTTCGATGGTCAGGCCGGAGAGCAAAATACCGGGGCTTTCGACTTCAATACGATCATCAAGGAACACCACCCGTATCGGTGCGCCGCGTTGGGAGTAGTCGGCATGCACCATGGCGTTGATGATCACTTCACGCAATATGCCCAGCGGAATGCTCCAGACATCCTTGCGCCGCACTTCAGAGAGATCAGCGCCCCGGTAAGCATGCTTTTTCAGAAACAGCATCACCTCATCCACCGCCTTGGGCAGGGCTTCATCAATCTCGATATGATCAAAAATATCTATTTTTTTCGTGCCGAAAAAACGACCGCACTGAATCCATGCATCGGAAAAATGGAATGTCCGCTGTTTGCCAAAGAGCAGCACGGCTCCTTTACTGGGAACCAGTCGCCCCTGATCACGGGTAAGCAGTTTCAGCGTCAACAGCGTCTGTTCATCCAGCTTGCGAGCCTCGCCAAACATCTGCTGCGCCGCATCCAGATCCAGATCACTCAGCGACAATTCAGGCATCGGCATTTCATCAAAGGCGACGCCTTCCACCGAACGGCGTAATTCCGCAATCAACTCACGATCAGCCTGCCGATTAGTAGAGCCCAGCCGAACATAGACTCCGCTTTCCGACCCTTCCGCATTAAGCCAATGCGGGCGCGACCCGCTCAGAAACACTTCAATAATCAATAGCGTTTTGCCATCAACCGTCACCATCTCAATATTCGGAACCAGCCGGGGTGAAATAGAATCAGCAATCAGGCTGCACAGTCGTTCTTCTTCATCCAGCGGATTGACCACTCCGACAGGCCGCTTCTCATCATCCACCCCAACAATCAGCCGCCCACCGGCACTGTTGGCAAACGCAATGAGCGATTTTAGTATAGGCTTGGGCGACGATGCATCCCGCTTGAATTCAAGCGTTTTGCATTCATCCCGCATAATCAATTCAGTGATGAAATCGCTCATTTTATCTCCATTCAATCATCAATATTTCTGAGTTTATACTAACATTCACCCGCTAGAAACTACTCACAGGTTTCTTACATGAGATAGGGTGGAAAAAGATTATCATAACAATGTTTACGAGGCTGCATATCCCATTTTCATGAAACGAATGGGTATTCAAATGGATGCCTGATAACAGATGTCGAAATATCCTCCGTTTCAGAATTGATCTTAATCGTGAGCTATTGAACCTTCCCTTTCATCA
>CAYZJL010000290.1:0-2280 GCA_964478615.1 uncultured Zetaproteobacteria bacterium | reverse complement strand
CTGCAACTCCCTGAGCCGATCCGCATAATGCCGAATTAAAGGTTGAGCGTCCTGCTTATCAAGCAGGCCGTCCCGGCCATCCGGATCAATTCGGTTCAGATGGATATGACTGCCGGGCCGTACCCGGTACTTTTTACTGAATCGCATATATGCCTCCTTATTCATAATAATATTTCTAATGGAGTCGTAAAAAGTCCATTCATGATTTTATGTGCGGAGATTTTCTATTCCTCCGTATGACACGCAATTTGGCAACCGCAAGCTCCAGGTCTAGCAGCGCCCTGCTTGCCTTTTCAAGGTCGGGAGAACGCAGCACCTCTTTCGACTGTACAACTGTTTGTTTCGCTCTCGCTTCATCAATATCTTTAGCCCGTTCGATGGCATCGGCTAATATGATGACCCCGTCCGGTTGAACCTCAAGGAATCCGCCAAACACAACCATATCATCCATGCGGCAGGGGCAACCTTGATCGTCAACACAATCAATTCGCACTTCCCCAGGCCTGAGCGAAGCCAGCAAGGGCGCATGGCCGGGCATAATGGCAATCTCTCCGTCAACACTGGGCACAACGACTTTGCTGGCCGTGCCTCTGTATACTTCCTGCTCCACTGTCGCGATAAGGATACTCATGCATTTCATATCAATGCATTTCCTCATGATTTTGTCTACACGAGTCAATATTAACACCGCAAAAATTACAATAAACCGACTCGGTCGGAACGGGACGACTGCAACGCGGACAACTGGTTTTATGAGACAGGATATGTGCAATTTTGACCGCAATGGTTCCGGTAAGCATGGCAAACATAGCGAGCCCGAACATCATGATAAATATAGCGTCAATTTTCCCTGCCGGCGTCTGCGGCACAATGTCCCCATAGCCGACTGTTGTCATGGTAACCAGGGCCCACCAAACACCCCCAAATGCATTCTGCACACTGGATGGCTCAAGATAGTACATCAGGTTTCCACCCAATAAGGCGATAATGCTAATGGCAATCATGCTAACCAGCATGATTTCAAACACACCCTGAAGCGATTTCACAAACATCTCCAGCGCTTTTAGATAACGGATCAGTTTGAGCAGGCGCAGAACACGCAATAAACGAATACTGATATTAAAATCACCCAACAGTAATGCTGGCAGTACTGCCAGCAGGTCGACAATACCGTAAAAACTGAAGGCATAGCGAAGGGAGCTTTTCGCCGCATACAGACGCAACAGATACTCGACCCCAAAGAGAATCGTCGCCGCCACGCCAACCATATGAATGGCTGAACCCCAGGCGCTTGTCCCTTCATGGAGCGTTTCTAGCATGGACACAAAAACGCCGCATAGAATAAACACCATAATAGTCAGGTTTAACGCCTTTCCCACCGGATTGTTCAGATCAAACAACCAGGTGTTCAAACGACTTCGGAAAGAGCAATCGCTCCGGAGTCGGCAACACTGCACAAGATGCTGTTTCATGCCAGACCGGGCAGCAGACTTTTTATGCCATCGGCAATAAACTGCACGCCGATGGCGGCAAGAATCAGCCCCATTATTCGCGTGATAATATTCAAACCGATAGTTCCGAGTTTATTTCGCATTTTTTCTGCAATGAACAAAGTCAGCCATGCAATAACCGCAACAGTGATAATGGCAAGTGAAAGAAGTCCATCTCCCTGCTAGGTATCCATCTGATTTGCATCCAAAATCACAAAACTGATTGCTCCCGGCCCGGCCATAAGCGGAATGGCCAACGGCACTACTGCGATATCCTCTTTTTCTTCCAATGGCTCAACCTCAGAGAAGCAATGCTTCACACGACTTTCCTTACCGTGAAGCATGCTTATTCCCATTAGTAAAATCAGCAACCCGCCACCAACCCTGAAAGCATCAATAGTAATACCAAAAAAACTCAGCAACGATTCGCCTGTCCATGCTGCCACCAATAAAATTAATGCGACCGCCATCGCAGTTCGATTTATCGTTCGAATACCTGCCTGAGGATCATCCTTATCGGACATTGACAGGAAAATTGGCAATGCCCCCAGAGGATTAACAATAGCGATCAATCCAACCAACATGAGCATAAATGACATTTCAGTCATAATAGATTTTCCTCCTCCGATTTTGGATGTATCGATAGTAAAGAGTTGACATCATCCGTTACTTTTCATGAATGCGCAGAAACATGCGCACCACAGCTCAATCGAACCGTGGCGTCAGCAGAAGGGGTGAATCAAACGCGGATGCGTTGGGTAGTTGTATAAAGAAGAGAAGAAGAGCGCGG
>CAYZJL010000289.1:0-2305 GCA_964478615.1 uncultured Zetaproteobacteria bacterium | reverse complement strand
CGCCTTACTGCTATTATCATATGGTACCGAGAACTGGACTCGAACCAGCACTTCCAAGAGGAAACTAGCACCTGAAGCTAGCGCGTCTACCAATTCCGCCACCTCGGCCTATAGTGTCCCGCACTGCGGGGCCTATGAAGGCGCGCAATCATAGGATGGAGTAACATAGTGTCAAGCAAGAAAAACGAAACAGGTTCAGGCAGCAAATGGCCAAAAAGGTCTGATAAAAAGCAGGATGCCGATGCACGATCCGGCAACAGAAAGACTGCCTCAAAATCGCGTGCTAATAGCGCATGGGATAAAACAGGTGAACGCCCTAGCCGACAGAAACGGCAAGCAGGTGGCAAATCACCGTGGGCAAACATCAGTAAAAAAGATCAGCAAACGTGGACAGGTACTGTCTCCGCCCACCCGGATGGATTTGGTTTTGTTGATGTGCCGGGCGTAGAAAAAGGCTTTTTCCTACCACATGAACAGATGAACGGGCTGATGCATGGCGACACTGTTGAAGTGCGCGCTGTACGCAATCGCGGCCGTGAATCAGCTGAAGTGGTACGCATGGTAGAGCATGCTTCATCTATTCTTGTTGGCGAATTCCTGATCCAGGGCAACAAAGCCATGGTCAAACCGCGCTCCCGTAAAATCACTCAAAACATACTCATTGCCCATAAAGATGCCAACGGTGCCACTGATGGCGATTGGGTACGCATTGAAATATCACGCGGTTCTGGCCCGTTGCACGGACGCGTTCAGGAAGTGCTCGGCGACCAGCTTGCTCCTTCCCGTCTGATTGACCTGATTGTTGCTGAGCTTGGATTGGCAGAAGAATTTCCGGCCAAAGTAGTGGCTGAGGCCAAAGGCTACTCAGATGAGGTAGCTGAAAAAGATATTGAAGGCCGCAAAGATTTAAGGCATCTGCCGTTTGTTACCATTGATGGTGAAGATGCACGCGATTTTGATGATGCAATTTGTGTATTGCCACGCGGTGAAGGTTTTGAAACATGGGTGGCCATTGCCGATGTAGCGCACTACGTCAAGCCACGTTCAGCTCTGGATGAAGAGGCTCTGGAGCGCAGTAACTCCTTCTACTTCCCTGATCGTGTGATTCCCATGTTGCCCGAGAAACTCTCCAATGGCCTATGCTCGTTAAACCCGAATGTGGCGCGTTTGGCCATGACTGTGCGCATGCGTTTTGATGCCAATGGCACACGCCGTTCCATTCATGTCTATAACGCGGTTATTCATTCACAAGCACGATTGACCTATACACAGGTAGCGCGCTGGCTGGAAGATGGTGATGAAAGCAGCGTTGAGGAACCGGGCATCCGCAACATGCTTGATGATGCTGCACGCCTGTTCCGCAAACAGCTGATCAGACGTGAGAAGCGTGGTGCGCTTGATCTTGATATGCCGGAAGTGCGTGCCAAGCTCGAAAATGATGTGGTTGTCGATATGACTGCCTCCGATCGCAATATTGCCCAC
This sequence comes from uncultured Zetaproteobacteria bacterium, assembly GCA_964478615.1. Lineage (GTDB taxonomy): Bacteria > Pseudomonadota > Zetaproteobacteria > Mariprofundales > Mariprofundaceae > Mariprofundus. Next base: position 823 of record CAYZJL010000289.1, on the reverse strand, counting down.
AGACTCATTGAAGAGATGATGCTGGCCGCCAATACAGCTGTCGCTGAATATATGGAATCACATCATTGCCCGACATTATATCGTGTGCATGCAGCACCCGAACGTGAAGCGATTGAGAAACTCAATGATTATCTTGGCTCGTTCGGCCTGTTTGTCGTCCTGCCCAAGGCCAAGGATAAAGATGGCCAAGTTAAACCGGGTGCAGTGCAGCATGTGTTATCAAAGTCTCAGGGTAAACCGTTCGCACATGTATTGCATCGTATGGTGCTGCGCTCCATGCAACGGGCACAATACACCCCCAATAACGAAGGCCACTTCGGTCTGGCCTATAAATCGTATGCCCATTTCACCAGCCCGATTCGTCGTTATGCCGACCTGATTGTTCACCGTCGTCTAAAGGCGCTGATCAAAGGCCAGGATCCGAACAAAGCACAGCATGAAAACACGCTGGCTGAAATCGGTTCACAAACCTCAACGCAGGAACGCAAGCAACAGCGCGGCGAATGGGATACACAAGCGATGTTGGCCGCACTGTTTCACGGCAAAGATATTGGAAAAACCATGTCGGCACGCATTTCTGGTTTAACCAAGCGTCGTATCTTCTTCGAACTGGAAGATACCTTGGCAGAAGCTTCCTTGGATGTAGATGATTTGCCGGGTGCATTTATTCTGGATGAAATGGGCCACAGCCTTGCTTCCAAGCATAGTGGTCATGCTTATCATCTGGGTGAGACGCTGGATATCGTGATTCAATCCACCGATCCGGTACGCGGACAGATTCTCGTTCGTCTAACCGATTACGACTAAGTTTCATTAAGCTTCT
>CAYZJL010000288.1:0-2317 GCA_964478615.1 uncultured Zetaproteobacteria bacterium | reverse complement strand
CGAAATCAATCAATAGCAGCCACCACCACAGTCACATTATCTCTTCCGCCATGATCCAAAGCAGCCTGAACCAATCTGGAGGCATCAGCCCCGATAGATAATATCTCTGCTTCACCAACTTCATCAGTCAGCCCGTCCGAGCATAGCATGATCTTGTCACCATGATTCAGCTTCCCTGATACAGTCGCAGGAACTATGCCGCCTTTACTACCCAAGGCTTGAGTTAGAAAACTACGCTCTGGATGGTGTTGTGCCTCATCAACGGACATCTCGCCTTCATCCACCAGTCTTTGAATATAGGTGTGATCTCTGGTTAGCTGATGCAGCCCTTCATCAAACAAATACGCACGGCTGTCGCCAACCCATGCGACTTCATACTGATTGCCGTCCAGCTTCAATACAACAGCAGTGGCAGCCATATCTCCATCATGCGCCAGCACTGCTTCATGGGCATTGGTTAAGGCTTCCAGCAGTGTTGCGCCATCACGCACAGCATTAGCAATCGTATCAACTGCGATACTGCTCGCCACGTCACCATTCTCATGACCACCGAGTCCATCAGATACGATCCATAGACCTATTGAGGGATCAACCAGATAGCTGTCTTCATTGCGGTCGCTGACTTTTCCAATATCTGTTGCACTTGATCGATGCATCAGCCAATCAGCTCCTGTTGCGTATCAATCGGCACAATCAAGCGACCACGATAACCAGCCGTTTTTAGATGGCGAACCAATGTGTCGATATTGCGCCAGTGACGCGTACCATTTCTGGTTGTGCATGCCACCCAGCCACCGGCCTTGCACTTGATCGACCAGCCAGCATGATCATGAACCACTTCAATAGAACCTGTACGTGTTGCCGCAATGGCGAATGGTTTCAGTTGCATGCTTCTATGCTCCAATCAGCACTGAGAAATAGATGCGATGATCAAGGTCAAAGTTACGACTGACTTCTACCTCCACCAATGCCTGCAAATCAGGAACGCTTGATCCCAGCTCACTTGCAAGCCAACGGTAGAGATGATGAATGCAAGCGGTAAAGGTTTTAGACATTAACGGCCAATCAGCTTTTTTGTCGTAACCGTGCTTGGAATAGACAAACCAACTTGGTGAACAATTACTGGCATTAACATGGGCTAGCAACCTCGGAATAGGGAATTCATTTCTAAAGCTCGTATGTAAATCATGGTAATGCGTGAATACAAACTGATCTACAAATACCAAGGCAAGCATAGATGCTCGCATTCTCTTCGAGTCAGACGACCGCCGTATTAGCTGCTCTGATCCACATTGGCATACAGTCTTAAATTCGTGCTGATGCAACACCCAATCAAGCTCAGTTCTTATTTCTTCCAGACTCATTGTCAGTTTCTCATTGCGCACTTGCTTCAATTTCAAGGTTTGTCTTTCATGAAATGTAAGCCGTTTCAAGGCTGCCCCATTGCCATCGCAAGCGTATAGATTCGTATGCCCTGAATCATCCACATACAAGATAGCATGTTGCTCATACTTTCGGCCAAGCCCCAGTGCATCATCAAGGCTTATACCGAGCGCCAACAGGCTTGGCTCTGCTGGCCATTGGCCAGACGGATCATAACCCTCGGCTGGCAAGTAGTTCCATTGCGATTCAATATCTGTAAGAAGCTGCGCCTGATTGCTTTGATTGATCTGCGGCAACACTTGCTGACCAAATGGGTTGTATGCAGTGATCAGCGCAGCCCTTTGAACTGGAGCATCGCCACAGGCTGGCAATAGTATCTCTCCAGCCTGTGTAAATACCCGATAGCCAGCAGCAAAATAGGCAGCGGCCTTATCTTCAGTGATCTCGTTCATTGAACTTCACCACTTGGCTGCTTATGCAGTGCCACGGTCACCACATCCATGAGTTCGGTCATCATCTCAAATTCTTCGGCAGACAGAGCGCGTGAGAGCCTTTCTAACTCTGGATAAATCCTTTTCAGGTAATCGGGTTCAATGACCTGGTTACGGCAATCCATCAGTAATCCAGTGTAAGTAAGTGTTAGAATAATCATTTCATCATCACAAATAAGGTAACGAAGAACAAATTCTGCCATTCCCCCCAGACCAGCACATTTATATGCAGGCAGGTTTCCCACATAGATATTTTTCTGTTTCCACCCTCTTGCCAAATAATTAAGTATGCATTCCAATGCCGGGGGACTGTGTAGATTTTCCTTTATCATTTCTGCTATCGTTGCCTCCCGCGTTTGTTTCACACGCCCATCGACAACTGCATCATCTGGTGCTGGTCGCAATGATTTAGTCTCAGGTTCATGGTGTGACTTCTGTGCTGC
>CAYZJL010000287.1:0-2329 GCA_964478615.1 uncultured Zetaproteobacteria bacterium | reverse complement strand
AAGAATGGCAGTTATTCCACTCCTTTATGCAGCATTTGTCGGTGGCTGATGTGACCAAAAAGAAGGTGAAACGTATGCGGGAATCCTTTAAGCTGGCGATGCAGGATGTGTTTGGTGATGAGAAACCCGAAAATTTCCAGGCCATGGCTGTGCGAACCATGGAAGCGATGCAGACTCTGCCTAAAGTGCCATGGCCATATATTCCGATGCTGGATAATTATGATCAGGTTTATTACACCGGTCTGCAACTGGCGCAAGATCCGGGCATGAACGTGGTGTGGGTGGGTAGTGCAATTCTGGTGATTGGTTTATGTATTATGTTTTATATGCCACACCGTAAACTCTGGTTGGTCATTCGTCCGGAAAATGGCAAGTTGAATATTGCCTTTGCCGGTTTAACCAATCGAAATCAGATGGCATTTAAACAAACCTTTAATGATTTGTTCATGCAATTTGATGAAGATTTCAAATCGAAAACTATAATCAAGGATATATAATATGACTGCGACGACTGCTGAATTATCTTTTTTTGACACGGTGAACGAGGGGCGCATTGCTCTGATGCGTTTTTATGCATATCTGGGTATGGGGTTGGGTTTTGCTGCGATGGCCATGTATGGCAGTAGCGGCTATGCGGAAGATGGTTTTTTGTATCAGATCCTGAGCATGCAAGGACTGATGTGGGGGGGGACTGGAGCATTGTTGGGTAGTGGCTTGGCGATGATTGCGGCAACTCTGAAACCCGCCATGCTGCAAGGTCGTGTGGCCGGTAATACCGTACCATGGTTTGATGGTATGTTGTTGGCGGTGATTCTGGCGGTGATTGCCGCTCAGTTTGAGCCTGCTCAAGAGTTTATTACGTATGAAGATCAGTCGAATTTATTTGCTTCTGACATTATCATGACTATGAATATGTTGCTGCTATTTTCAGCCCTTACCTATATTGCTTATCTGTTTGCACCAGCCGAATTTATTGGCCGTATGGCGACTGGGACGGCTTATGCGGGCATTTATGCAGCAGGTACGGCTTTGTTATTGCGTTGGCATGAATCGTATTTGTTTGATATGGAAATTGGTCATGCACCTGTATCCAATTTGTATGAAGTGTTTATCTTTATGTTTATTGTTACGGCAGCGGTGTATTTATCGTTTGAACGGCGTTATAAGGCACGGGCGATGGGTGCTTTTGTGATGACTCTGGTTGCTGCTGGCGTGTTCTTTGCTATCTGGTTGGACTCAGTCGGACAGGGTTTGATTAAGCCGTTGGTGCCAGCGTTGCAATCGTATTGGATGAAGATTCATGTACCGATGAATTTTGTGGGTTACGGTTCGTTTGCGGTGGCTTGTGGTGCTGGCATGGCGTATCTGGTGCGTTATCGTCTGGAAGCAGCGGGTGGAACGGCGAAAATGTTGGCTGTTTTCCCGACTTTGGAACAACTCGATCAACTGGCTTATAAAGCGGTTGCGGTTGGCTTTCCAGCCTTTACCCTGGCAACCATTCTTGGTGCGGCATGGGCTGCGGAAGCATGGGGTGGTTACTGGTCCTGGGATCCAAAAGAAACATGGGCTTTGATCGTATGGTTGGTTTATGGTGCATATTTGCATGCGCGTGTATCACACGGTTGGCACGGTAAGGCTTTGGCATGGTGGGCAGTAGCGGGATTCTTAGTGACAGTATTCTGTTTTCTCGGTGTGAATATGTATCTCTCAGGTTTGCATTCCTATGGTCGGCTTACCTGATTCGATTGATCTAATCGACTGGTCTAATCGATTGATTTACTCATGCCCTCTGTTTATAGCAGGGGGCATTTTTTTTGCAGATATCTGCTATAATCGCGTTAAATTTACGGGCTAGGTAGGAATAGATGAAAGGCTTACGAAAAATTATTTTCCCGACCGCGGGCATGGGCACGCGATTCTTGCCTGCAACCAAGGCAACACCGAAAGAGATGTTGACGATTGTGGATCGGCCTCTGATTCAGTATGGCGTGGAAGAAGCGCTGGCGGCCAAGATGGATCAGATCATTATGGTTACCGGACGTGGTAAACGCGCTATCGAGGATCATTTTGATATTTCGGCCGAGCTGGAAGCAAATCTGAAACAGGCTGGAAAAGCCGAGCTGTACAAAGAGGTCTCACGTGTTGCCCGCATGGCGGAAGTGATTTATGTACGCCAGAAAGAGGCGCTGGGATTGGGTCATGCGGTGTTGCGAGCTGATCATTGGATCAATGATGAACCCTTTGCAGTTTCCTTGGCTGATGAACTAATTGTTGGAGCGAAGCCTGCCATGCAACAATTGCGTGAAGTTTATGAGCAGACCGGTCACTC
>CAYZJL010000286.1:0-2333 GCA_964478615.1 uncultured Zetaproteobacteria bacterium | reverse complement strand
CCAGTATAATGTTCCCTACCCAAAGCAGGCACTGCCGTAGGCCCAAGATACACATGACCATTAATTTTTTTGGTATAATGAACCCCGAGAAATGGTACATTTAGATCTGGAACCGGATATATCAGGCTGTTACAAACCACCTTTGAAGCAGGTGATAGCCGGTAATAAATACCTTTAAAAGGCAATAAGGTATAACTCTCGCCAACTCCAAACAGTTTACCTACTTGATCTGCATACTGGCCAGAGCTATTGAACAACCAACCATAGCTATAACTACCAGCCTTCGTTTTAAGAGTGCAGGCCTCTGAATTAACCTCTACAATTTCAGCATTGTACTGAACATCCACGCATTCAGACTGCAGCTTTTCAACCAGATGCTTCACTATAACCTTGGGCTCCACAACAGCAGTATCCGGTGAATATAAAGCTTTTCCCGTAGCCGTTCTGGCAGATGGTTCCCTCTCATGCAGTTGCTTTTCATCAAACAACTCTACCCTTGCCCCATTTGCCTTCGCCCTTTGAAACAGTAAATCCAACTGTGGGCCATCTTCTTCTCTGACCGGAAGAATCACTTTGCCTAGCCGTGCGATAGGAAGTTTGTTGGCATCACAATATTCTACCATTAATTTTGAGCCTTTGGAGCACATCTGAGCTTTTAATGAACCTTCTGGATAATAGATGCCGGAATGTAACACGCCACTATTGCGACCGCTCCCATGTCTGCCAACTTCAGGCTCTTTTTCCAGCATCAAGATTGTCGCACCCGGCTCCCGGAACCTAAGCTCTCGGGCAACAGTCAGACCAACAATGCCCGCTCCAATGATGATATAGTCATATGATTTCATGAATTGGCTGCTAACGCCGCCTTTACAGCCGCGACAACCTCTTCTATCTGTGCATCCATCAAATAAGGATGCATCGGCAGACTCATCACCCGCTGCGCAGCATATTCACTATGTTCAAAACGCTCAGGGCATGCCAGCGCAGGCTGGCGATTCAACGGAATGGGATAATGTACTGCAGTCGGTATGCCTGCTTCTTTGAGTCGAGCCTGAACCTGCTCACGATTCTCAACCTGCACAGTGTATTGTGCATAAACAGAACTATTCCCATCCTCAATATAAGGTGTGATCACAGCATCACCCAACAATTCCGTATAACGCTTACCAATTCTTTGGCGTACTTCTACTTCATCCACAAAAATATCCATCTTGGCCAGAAGAATCGCTGCCTGCAGCGTATCAATACGACCGTTTATGCCGATACGGGGATGGTGATAGCGGCGATCCTGGCCATGTACACGAATCTCACGCATCACTTTGGCCAATTCATCATCATTGGTGAAACATGCTCCGGCATCGCCATAACATCCCAACGGCTTGGAGGGGAAAAAGCTGGTGCAAGCAATGGTCGTCAGCCCACAGGATTTACGCCCCTTATAAGTCGCCCCAAAGCTCTGGCAACCGTCTTCAATAACAGGGATATCGTGCCTGGCAGCAACAGCATTAATCGCATCATAATCAGCACATTGCCCATATAAAGACACAGGCATAATGGCTTTCGTCTTATCTGTAATAGCAGCTTCAATCAGGCTAGGATCAATATTATAAGTTTTCGGGTCAATATCCACGAACACCGGCTTCGCACCAAGTAACACGATTGTTTCCGCTGTAGCTATAAAGCTAAAAGGTGTAGTAATCACTTCATCATCGGCACCTATGCCCAGCGCCATCATAGCAATCAATAACGCATCGGTACCGCTAGACACACCAATGGCATGTTTCACACCGACATAGTCCGCAAGCCGCTCTTCTAACTCAAACACTTCAGGACCCATGATATATTGACCATGCTGTAAAACACGATGCATGTTTGCTTCCAGTTTAGGTCTTAATAAATCTTGCTGCGTTTTTAAATCAATAAAGCCTGCCGACACCCCACTTGCTTCATCACTCAGCCAATCCAAAGCCTGCTTCACATTCTTTATAGGCAATAAATTCAATGCATCAAATTTACGGTCATGCGTTACAATCACAGTTTCACCATGCAAAGCATCAGCAGCCAATGCGATCTGAGCATCCTCAAAATCAGATGCCATTGATACTTTCTCTGTCATGCTATAAGCAAAATTCGACAATACATGCACATCTCGAAGAAGATCAGCAAGCAGCCCTTTAACAAGCCTTTTTGCTTCACTTCCGTTAATCCCCGCTCGTTTAAACTCTAGGCATGCCACATATTCAATAATAGGCAAACTGCTTGCCGAAACCCATAATCTTGCATCAGACTCTTTTGAGAATAAACACTCAATAGCCTCATGGTCACGATTACAC
>CAYZJL010000285.1:0-2348 GCA_964478615.1 uncultured Zetaproteobacteria bacterium | reverse complement strand
TCTCGGCCTGTTCACGCGCGCCTGTTGCAAGCTGATTGGCCTGACGTGAGTTGTCCGCAGTTTGCTGCACTGTGCCGGTTATTTCTTCAATACTGGCAGCGGTCTCTTCCAATGCTGCGGCCTGTTCCTGAGTGCGGGAACTGAGTGTATTGTTACCCTCAGCGATTTCATCGGCTCCCTGTCCCACTTCTTCAGCCGTCACACGCACATGGCCCATCACTGTCGCCATCTGCGCTGCTGCATTATTATTGGCCTGCTTGGCTGCATCAAACAAACCCTGATAATCATTGCTGATGCGATAGCTCAGATCGCCTTGCTCCAACGCCTTCAAACCATGAATAATATCTTCGATACCCTGCTCGGTAACTTCCAATAACTCGTTCAACGACTGACTCAACTCACTGATCTGACCGGATGTTTCACCCACCTCAATACGGCGAGATAATTCACCACGTTTGGCTGCTTCCACCAAGCCTTTTACATCATGCTCAATCATATTCTCAAGCGCCACATCCTGAGTGCGATCCAACCACTCGGTTACTGTGGCAATGCGTTTACCCTCGGCATCGAATACCGGATTGACGATAATCTTCACCCATGTACCCCCGAGATTCATGTCCGGTGACTCAAATGTTGTCGTCAAATTATCCAGAATACGACGCTGATGCGATGGATCTTTGTGGAACACATCGATACAGGTACCCATTAATTTTTGCGCATTAAAATGCGGCAGCTTCTGTTTAAAATTGGATTCATTCTTATCCAGCATTTTTTGCAAGGTGTCATTGATATAAATAATGTGATGATTCTGATCGGCCATCATCACATTGGCGGTGGTGCTATCGAGCGCCGATTGAATTCTAGCTGCACGGTTCAACTGTTGGCGCGCATCATTGACCATATAGCCCTGTCGGATCTGCAACATCTTGGCTGCTCGCAACACATCACCCAGCTCATCACCACGTTTAATATTGATATCCGATTTGAAGTTCCCTTCCGTGATTTCTTTCAAGGCATCCGCAACACTCTTGATGCCGGGTAATTCACTTTTACGGGCAAACAGAGAAAACACAAAGCACAGTGTTAAAAAGCCACCAACAACACCATAAGTAAGTGTGCTGATAAGACTTTCAGCGCTGGCACCTGCGAGAATCATCTGGCCAAAGCTATAGGCCATGGCTGCCATTTTAGCACCAATTATTGTCATCAAGAGACACAAACGCTGTGTCATGCTGCGATTACCCCAACAAAAAGCCCCAACTCGGCGCAACATACTCGGCTTTAAACTCGCTTTACCCATATTGATCTGCTCATACAGCTTCGTCGCCGCATCAACTTCCTGCCGACTTGGTTTATGACGTACGGAAATATATCCGGTGACCCGCCCCTGCTCCGTTACCGGGGCCACATTCGCCGTCACCCAATAATAATCGCCATTCTTACAACGGTTTTTCACCTGACCTATCCATGGACGACCTGCTTTAACCGTATCCCATAAGTCTTTGAATGCTGCTTCCGGCATATCCGGATGACGCACGAGGTTATGGTTTTTACCCAATAACTCCTGTTCAGTAAAGCCACTTATTTCTACAAAGTCTGGATTTACTTCTGTAATAATGCCCTTTAAATCGGTGCTTGAGACCAGAATTGAATCCTCGCGCATTTCAACTTCATGATTACTCACCGGGTGATTCTTTCTCATTTTACTACTCCATGGTATGTCTTGCTTTTCGTCTGGTTTTTTATGCCCGCCATGACTTATGCGCAGACTAATTCTGCTTGCTGTTCGCTACCGATTTCAGTCTGATACGATAAAATGCCTTGATGTATAAAGGCATGAATATCCAACACTGCAATTGTTTGCTCGCCCTGTTTCACCAGCCCTTTGACAAACCTGTTCAGCGATTCATGGACAAAACCCTTGGCTATCAAACTAGACTGATTCCCCGCTGTTTGAACCTGATGACTGGCAATAGCACACAGCTCGGATACAGCATCAACAACCAGGGCAAGCACAATATCCTCACCTAGCAAATTGATAACAATCATCGCCGTTGTCAGAGCATCCGCTTGATCTGGCAACGCAAAACAACGGCGCAAATCAACAACCGGCACCACCATCCCGCGTATATTGATGACACCCCGCACAAATGCCGGAGCATCGGGGCATGCTGTTGATTGCTCCCTGCCGCGCAGTTCCTGTACAGAAGCGACATCCACAGCATAGTCGGATCCGGCCAAACGAAAGCACAGACACTGCTGGATGGCTAAATGGGATTTTTCAATAACTTGCATCATCATCTCCTAAACCAACGGTTACGATAAAACGATCTCGATAAATAGATTGC
>CAYZJL010000284.1:0-2357 GCA_964478615.1 uncultured Zetaproteobacteria bacterium | reverse complement strand
AACTGCCCGGAAGGAGCAAAACCGATTGCACTGCTCTGTCTCGGCCCGGTGAAAGTCTTTTATGATAAACCCATGCTGGAAGCCGAAGGCTGGCGCAGCAGGGAAAGCATGGATGTTGTGCTGGGTGAGAATCAATACCCTTTAGCCACAGATGAACGCAGATGATGCCCCAGGGCACCCTCTCTTGCGCAAGCGAAATTCACCTCGACACAGATGTAATAACCGAAAAGATTATTGGCTGTGCTTATACTGTCAGTAATGAATTGGGTGCTGGCTTTCTGGAAAAGGTGTATGAAAATGCCCTGTGCCTTGAACTAGCCAAGCAAGGACTTCAAATAGAGCAGCAATCATCTATTGTCGTGAAATATCAGGGACAGGTTGTTGGTGAATACTTTGCCGATTTAATTGTTGAAGGCTGTGTGATTGTCGAACTGAAAGCAGTGAAGGCATTCGATGCTATTCATCAGGCTCAGTTATTGAATTATTTGAAGGCAACAGGGATACATACTGGTCTATTGCTAAATTTTGGCGCCACGCGCATAGGCATTAAACGCATGGTTTATGGAACTGAAAAACAATGAAGCCACAGATACACACAGATACACACAGATGTAGTCAAAATCTACTCATTCTCCTTTTCCAGCCTTATCTGCGTGCATCTGTGTCCATCTGTGGCTATAAAAGTTTTGTTCTTTTATGAAAGCACTGATGATTCAGGGCACGGCTTCCGGTGTTGGTAAATCGGTATTGGTCGCTGGCTTATGTCGGCTTTTAGCTAGAAATGGTATTTCGGTAGCTCCATTCAAACCACAGAATATGAGCAATAATGCGGCAGTTACCATTGATGGTGGCGAGATCGGCAGGGCACAGGCCTTGCAGGCACTGGCCTGTGGTATTGATGCAACGGTGGATATGAATCCAGTACTGATTAAGCCCGAAGGCGATCAGAAGGCCCAACTCATTGTGCGTGGTAAAGTGGTTGGACAGCTTGAAGCAAAACGCTTTAGAGAAGATCGCATTGGCTGGCTTGATACAGTGGTGGAGTCATTCAACCGCCTGCAATCACAGTATGATGTAGTGATCATTGAAGGAGCGGGCAGCCCTGCCGAACCCAATCTTCGCGAGGGCGATATTGCCAATATGGGATTTGCCGAGGCTGCAGATGTGCCGGTGTGGTTGGTGGGTGATATTGATTGCGGTGGTGTGTTTGCATCACTTACAGGATCAATGGATATTCTTTCTGAATCAGAACAGAAGCGTGTGAAAGCCTTTGTGATTAACCGCTTTCGCGGCAATATGGCCTTGCTGGATGATGCCTTGATCTGGCTTGAACAGACAACCAATCGGCCTGTTGCAGGAGTCATTCCCTATTTATCTCTGGAACTACCCGAAGAGGATAGCCCTTTCCGTCACATAGCCGATCATTCTTCTGATTACGCCCAACTAAATATCGCGGTGATTGCTTACCCGCGTATGTCGAACCATGATGATATTGACCCTCTGGCATCGGAAGCTGGTGTGAACCTGCGTTTTGTCCGTTCAGCGGATGCATTACAACCTGCCGATCTCATTATTTTACCCGGCTCCAAGCATGTGGTTTCCGATTTGGCATGGTTGCGCAGCGGTGGTTTTGTGTCCGTGATAGAAAAACATCTACGTTATGGCGGCAAACTTCTTGGTATTTGCGGCGGAATGCAGATGCTCGGCTCCTGTATCACTGATGACGGTATTGAGGGCGCTAGTGCCGATGGGCTTGCATGGCTATCTTTGTTCACCACCATGCAGCCAGAAAAAACGCTGCGGCAGATTGACCAGTCAGCTATTGGCTTTGGCAATCGCCGCGTTACCGGCTATGAAATTCATCATGGCCAATCTCAACATGATGATAAAAGTCTGTTTCCCTTTGCAACTCACTCAGATGATGGACAGGTATGGGGAACCTATGTGCACGGTCTGTTTGAACAAGGTGAGTTCCGTAACGCGTGGTTAAATCATATAGGCTTCACCGGCAGCGATGGCAAAGATCAGCATCAACGTACCATGGCCTCGCTCGACCTATTGGCCGATGCGTTGGAGCGTAATCTGGCACCTGATCTCTTACAACCACTATTCGTATGAAAATATATGGCGCTATACCTATGAAACATGGGGCGCGAGGCTGGAGGGAAAATATATCAAGGGTCTGCATGATTACCTGCAATTACTATCCGAAAAAAAGAAAGGTTGGCGACTCCTGCCAGTGTGCCTGTGTGATGATTTACGAAAACTGGAAGAACAACCAGGTGGCGATTGGGTATGAATGAAATAGCGGAGAAACGGATGAGCGAAAACTATCAGCAGGAAATTCAGATGTTGCT
>CAYZJL010000283.1:0-2396 GCA_964478615.1 uncultured Zetaproteobacteria bacterium | reverse complement strand
CCAGATCAACGGGGCAATTAAATAAATCTTCGAGATAAAACTGTACGCCAAAATAACGATCCGATGTAGCGGGGCCATCAAAGTCCACCAAAATATCCACATTACTATGATCCGATGCGGTATTCCGAACAGTAGAACCAAATAGCGCTAAGCTAGGAGTCTGTCGGACTTATGAGAAATCTACTGCGCGGTAGGGATAGCGGCCCAAAACACCCTGATTTATCGTCGCATAGCTACCACTATGCGCCTAAAAATCATGCCGTTTTTGACTCGCTTCCCCACCTGCTCGCTACGATCACCCTAAGTCCGACAGACTCCTAGTCACGCCAAAGCGATCACATAGGGTGGGTTTATGCTTTGCAAGTAACTAATTTATCTTTTTCCTGATTTGCGTAATTTGAGAATGGCATGGCGGATTGTATGTGTATCGTCGTGCAGTCCCTGTTTCCCTCTATTTTCACTGGGCAGATAAAACGGTTCTCCAACAATGACTCTGGCTCTGCTTCGGCGATAAAAAGGAGACCAGAGGTGTATATGATCAAAGGGCCATACGCCGGATACACGGAAAGGGATAATGGGAGCGCCGCTTTCACGCGCGATTAAAGCTGCTCCGGGCAGAATGCGATGCAATGGAATAGGTGGGTTGGCAGCGCCCTCTGGAAACAGGCAGAGCACATGGCCAGCACGTACGACTTCAATGGCTTGACGCAAGGCCTGACGGTTGGCTCCGCCCGGATTCACAGGGATTGCGCCGACCAGATCAAAGCCCCACCGTGCATACCACATGCTCTGGTAATATTCGCGTGCCATAAGAAAGGAAACTGGTCGATTTATCCTGGCCTGAATGAGTAAGGGATCCAGACCACAGAGATGATTGCCAACCAGAATGACCGGACCATCGGGTAGCTGGTGTTCTTCATGCGATAAGCGATGCCAGCCGCGACAGAAAATACGGTTGAAATAGCGTAAAAACGGACCGGGACCAATGCTCTTCATGCAGTAATGATTGCTGTTTAGAGATATTTTACAATCAGCTTATCGTAAGGCTTGTGAAAAGAAGCCGACAACCTGTTATGCGTCTGTTTTTAAACCCGTCTGTCTGGATCATATTATCATTATGGCTGGGCTTGTCTGCTTTTACATTTTCTTCCCTGTTGATTCCGCGTGACCAGATTTTATCCGGAGGGCCACCCAAAGATGGCATTCCTGCCCTTAGCCATCCGCGCATTGAATCCATAGAGATGGCCAATCAATGGCTTGATGATGATGCGATGATTCTTGGTGTTGTTATTAACGGTAGAGCCAGAGCTTATCCGTTACAAATTCTGAACTGGCATGAGATTGTTAATGACAGTATTGATGAACACGATTTTGTCGTCACCTATTGCCCTTTGTGTGGTAGTGGAATGGTGTTTGATAGCACTGACCAATTTGGTGTGTCGGGACTATTATACCAGTCTGATGTGCTGCTATATGACCACAAAAGCGAAAGTTTATGGTCGCAGTTAAAGATGCAGGCGGTAGCCGGGCCGCGTTCAGGGGAAAGGCTCAAGCCTCTAGTTGTGCATTATGATGCGTGGAAAGCATGGCGTTCCAGGTATCCCAAGACAGATGTATTATCTCGGCAAACTGGCTACTGGCGAGATTATGATCGTAATCCTTATGCCGGCTATGAAGATGTTTCATCCACCTTTTTTCCGATCAATCATCATGATTCGCGTCTGCCATCCAAAACATGGGTCATGGGCTTGAGCCTGGCAGGGCAACACAAGGCGTGGTCATCTCGCAGTTTGATTGAGCTGGGGAACCATCAAGAACGTTGGGGGAGATACAAGCTGGGTTTTGAAGTCGATGCTGATTCAGTCTCTGTGCGCAATCTTGACAGTGGTGAACTACTGCCTGTCACACGCCTCTATTGGTTTGCCTGGAGTACATTTCATCCGGATACGGAACTATCCGGAGATTGAAAGTATCGAATCAACTTCCAAGCTCCGGATATACGCATCCTTATTTGGTGATGTCTTTGCTTGCAGGACGCAAAATAACGCAGGAGAGTGGTGGCAGGGTGATTTCAGCCGAATAGGGCTGATCCATCCATGCCTGCTCTTCAGCATCGACACCACCGGCATTGCCAATATTCGAACCACCATAGAGTTCTGAATCGGTGTTCATCACTTCCTGATAATGGCCAGAGACAGGCGCACCCAGGCGATAATGATGGCGTGGTACAGGGGTCAGGTTGAGAGCGACAATGACCGGGCCACCATTTTTATCGCGGCGTATAAAGCTAAGGATAGATTGTTCGGCATCATTACAGTTTACCCATTGGAAACCGGCTGGATCGAAGTCAATTTCATGCAGGGCTGGCACATCTTTATACAAATGATTCATATCGC
>CAYZJL010000282.1:0-2396 GCA_964478615.1 uncultured Zetaproteobacteria bacterium | reverse complement strand
TGGTCTGAATCGATTGCTGATGCACATCAAATTCGAACTCTGCCTTACCCTGCCAGCCATGCCGCCTGGCCTGTCTGGGATAATGCACTTCAGCCAAAAGGCGTGTCTGTACAGCCCTGGGCACAACAGCAGCGGCAGTCTCATTGTTTGCTGCAACAGCCTGTACTGCTGTGTTCGGATGGGGTGGATGAGATAGATAGGCTTGACTGCGTTGTAATACAAATTCTTTATTCGCCGTTAAAGCTTCCTGCCGCTTTATCTCTGTGACGGATTGAACCGCGTTTCTCGTGAACACTGTCACATGATCGGATTGATCGGACTGATTTAATTGATTTGATTGATCTGTGGCGATGACTGAAGATTGCGAAGTCGGCAATGGGGGCGGCGAAAGCTTGGCCGTGGAATGCTGTCTTGTTTCATGTTCAGGCTGCTGTTTTGGTGTTTCAGTACGCATTCGCTTGCTTGCTTTGCTCATGACGGGTCTGGAAACAAAGGACTGGGATGTGTCCATTTTAGAAACATCTGATTTGCTCTGATCCGTTGACGTGGCTTGTGCTGCCAACAACTCAATCTGCAAATCACCTTGCTGATTGCCCATCTTCATCACGTGCTGCGAAGGCAATACCATGAAGACTAGGGCATGCAGACTGATAGCCGCAATCGCTGCAGCTACCAGTCGCACATCACCCCGTTTGAACATTAAAACGTACTGCTCACACCACCATACCAGGCACGACCCAACACATTAAAACCGGACACTTCTTCATAAATTTTATTCCCCACATTATCAACACGCGCGGTCAACTTCCACGCTTTGCTGATCGCATAGCTTGCCCGAATATCAGTCTTTTGATAACCCTGCATGGCTTTCTGATTAAATGCCGAAGAAAAACGTGGTCCGACGACATGCCACGACACTTCAGCATTCAGGCCGGCCAAGGTTGCACCGATAGTAATATTACCCGAATCTTTTGCTCGGCGTGCAAGCAGAGTGCCCGTGGCACTGTCTTTGGCATTCAAATACGTCCAATTGGCATTTATATACGATACGCCGTAGGCCAGCGATGCAGAGATTTCCAAACCCTTGGTGCGTGCCTTGGCCAGATTGATCGGCGCAGCTAAAAATACAGTTGGAGCCGTTTGAAAGGCAATCAAATTCGTATAACGCTGATCAAACCATACCACCGAAAAACCGGCATTCAACGCATCCGCCTTGTATTGATAATGTACCCCGACATCCCAGCCCTTACTTTCTTCAGGCAATAGTTTGTCATTACCGAAACCCGGAAAAAACAAATCATTAACCGAAGGTGCTTTAAAGCCAGTACCATAGTTTGCCGTCAGTTTGAGACTTTCAAGCGGATGCAATGCGATGCCAAATTTATAGGTGGTTTGATTCGATGACGTTGAATTCGTATCGTAACGCAAGGATGCATTCACATCGAGCCACTCAGAATCCCAACTCAATACAGAAAAACCGGCTGTCTGATTAATCTTCTTATTTAGTTTAGCACTGCCACTAGTTCCCTTGCTGCGATACATATCCAAACCAGCCAACAACGACACAGCATTCAGATCAAGATGATTCTGCCAGCTCAATTGATCAATCCGCGTGCGGAAATCCGAGTTATTGAAGCCGCCAGCAGGGTCATGACCAATCACTTCATCAAGAGAGCGTGAGAGTTGCAAGCTGCTTTCAAGCTGATCACTGATAGGATAGGTTAATTTAACACTGCCCACAGCCTGCTTGGTATTGCTGGTGAAATTGGCCACATCACCAAACGGAAAACCACCATCCAGACCCGTTTGACCATCGACATTTCTGGCAATCACTTCCAGCTCTCCATCACCGACAGGCATCGCAACACGACCCGATACGGTAAATTGACGATAGGGGTCCAACTCGGTTCCCTTGGCCGCAGCAGAAATACCACCGCTACGCAAACCGTTCACCGTCAACGCATAAGCTACCGCAGATTCCGTTTTACCTGTCACACTCATCAAACCGGAAGATGTGCCATAAGATCCAGCTTCAGCACTTACTCTTACCTGAGTGCCAGCCGTTCCTCTGCGTGTAAAAATCTGAATGACACCACCCATCGCATCCGCACCATACAGTGATGATTGAGGGCCACGCACAATCTCGATACGCTCAATATCAGCAACAGACAGATTGCCCCAGTCAAAACTACCTAAGGTCGCCGAGCCCACGCGTACACCATCCATCAAAACCAGTGTGTGACCACTATTGCCGCCACGCAGAAAGACTGAAGTCGCTTTACCAAAACCACCGGATGACGCGACATCGACACCAGCCTGAGAGCGGAGTAATTCAGCCACCGATGTAGCCTGCGATTGTTCGATTGTTTTGCGATCAATGACCGTCACATCGGCAC
>CAYZJL010000281.1:0-2431 GCA_964478615.1 uncultured Zetaproteobacteria bacterium | reverse complement strand
CACCCATGCATAGCTGAACATGGGGCTTTTTCCCTGTTGTTGTCATCCACGCTCGCTCCAACACTTCCCGTGTCCCTGAGCCTCGTTCACGCCAAACCAGCGGGTAATCTTCGAGCTGACCTAATTCAATGGATGTGTACTGTGCCAGCGGGTGATCTTTAGGCATCACTGTGACAATTTTATCTTCCCCAAGGGGTTCAACACTGCAACACTCAGGTACACTTGAGGGTAAGGGACTCTCCACCAAACCCAAATCATGGTGCTCCATGCTCTCAAATACTTGCTGGCTATTGCCACTATCCACAAATACTTCAATCTGTGGGTTTAACTGGTGAAAAGAAAGCAGTGCAGCGGGCAAAAGAGAGCCTGCAATGGTTTGACTGGCTGAAAGATAAATCCGCCCGGCTTGCAAGCCATGCAGTTCATCAGCAAAACTGTTTAAATCCTGTATCGACTGTTGAACTTTCAATGCATGAATATAAAAGGCTTCACCTGTTCCCGTTAATTGAACACCACGCCCCTGCCTCCGATAAAGTGGCATACCAATCGTTTCCTGCAAGCGTTTTAATTGATTTGAAATGGCAGGTTGCGTCAAACATCGCGACTTGGCTGCGGCACTGACGCTGCCTGTTTGAACCAAAGCGACAAAACTTAAGAGATGATCCTGATGAATATTCATGAGACGAATATATCACAATATTTGATATATCACATCATTAATTATCATTATTCATGCCTATATTGAAACCATAGACTTCATCCCATGATAAATACGGAGAAAAACTATGTTCAGTAAGGAAAACCACGCCGTTAGCAGCAATGGGGGTTTCTTCACGCCTTCATCGGCGTTAATTCACTGGGTCTGCAGATTTTTGCAAGAGGCTCTTCATGAACAGAATAAATACAGGCACCTATGTCTTTAAAACCATTAACACATAAAAGCTTTCGGGAAGTCATCCGTCACTTCACACCGAACTGGTTTACCCTGAATATGGGAACAGGCATCGTTTTTCTAACTTTACACAATATAGAAGCAGATTTATTTGCGACGCAGATGTTCTGGTGGCAGTTACTATGGTTAATTGATATCTTTTTCTTTGTGCTGTTTTCGGCATTATTTATAGCCCGAATGGTTCTTTATCCAGAAGCAATTAAGCTGCTTCTTAAACATCCTGTACAGTCTATGTTCCTGGGCGCTATCCCAATGGCACTTGTTCCAATACTCGAGGGGTTTGCCATTTTTGGTCCTGCATTATTTGGTGATAACGCTTTAAATATTGCTTTATATCTATGGTGGCTCGACGTATTTCTGGCCGCAGGTGTAGGCTGGATGCTACCCTACTTCATGTTCACGATACAGCATGACCATAAACTCGAAAATATGACAGCAGTATGGCTATTACCGATCGTAGCATCTGAAGTCACCGCTTCTGCCGGCGGTATGCTGGCGCCCTTCTATTCCACGGCATCAGCTGAAACCATCTTAATTATCAGCTACATCCTGTGGGCGCTTTCCGTGCCACTTGCGCTATCTGTTCTGGTCATTCTATTTTTGCGGCTGGTATCGCACAAACTCCCCCACGTAGCACTGGCTGTTACCAGCTGGTTGACACTAGGTCCACTCGGGACAGGATCTCTGGCTCTGCTTTTATTAGGGGGCGCATCCAGTACTGTATTAAGCGGAACATCCCTGGAACACTACGCGACATTTTTAGCCTCATTTGGTTTTTTCGTCGGACTACTACTTTGGGGTTATGGCCTATGGTGGTATGTGATGGCATGGATTATCACATTGAAATACTTCAACGAGGGGCTCCCCTTTAATATGGGATGGTGGGGGTTCACATTTCCAGTCGGCGTGTATACAGCAGCGACACTGCAGCTCTGGCACGTTACCGGTTATGATGCATTCAAATTTCTTGGTGTTTTATTCGGCCTTCAACTTGCTGTGTTTTGGCTACTCGTTTTCGTTAAGACAGTCAAAGGCATGTGGAGTGGATATCTTTTTCAGGCACCATGCCTTTCCTCTGAAACCGGACTACCAAAGTCAGAAGAAAAATGTGGCCGCTGATAAGCAACAATTTCTGAACATGGTATTTTCATAGCATTATCACTTACCCGTACAAGTAGCTCATTGATATGGATATAGCTGGCCGGGTTAAGAAGCGGAATTTAGCTGCGACACTGACGCTGCCTGTTTGAACCTAGGCGATAAAACTTAAGAGATGATCCTGATGAATATTCATGAGGCGAATATATCACCATATTTGATACATAACATCACTAACTATCATTATTCACACCTATATTGAAACCATAGACTTCGTCCCATGATAAATACGGAGAAAAACTATGTTCAGTAAGGACAAACGCGCCGATACCAGCAATGGGATTTTATTTGTTACCCTGTTTGCATTGGCTGCCACGCAAA
>CAYZJL010000280.1:0-2455 GCA_964478615.1 uncultured Zetaproteobacteria bacterium | reverse complement strand
GCATCGACCAATGTTGATTTTCCAGAACCTATATCACCAGTTAACAGTGCATTCTGTCCATTTGTAGGTAATACCCAGACATGTTTGTTAAACGTACCCCAGTTCAGCACTTCCACATGGGACAGGCAAAAACCAGAAATGACCGCTTTTATGGGTTTACTCTGCAACATGATCAGCATACTCTTTCAGGATATTCTCTATCTCTCCTAACCAGTCGGCATCAATAAAAGCACGAATAATACGGCATATTTCATATTGCTCATTCTGCCCTTTGAGTTGACGCAAAAAACCGTATTCTTCTACGCGCCGAATACATCCTTCAATGGCCTTGATTAATTTCACTTCATTGGCTTTCTCGGGCATAAACACACGCATTCTTTCAATGATTTCCCGACGAGAAATCGACACGCGCACATCATCTCCCGAAGCATCAGCTTCAAGCATATATTGGCGTAATTGTATCAACAACAAACTCACCGCATACGGCAATTGCCGACGAACCATCAAACGCGGAATGGTCTGGGTTTCATCACTATTATCGGCAAATTTCTTTTGTCTGATAAAGGCATAACCTTCTGCCTCATCAATGAATATCTCCAACCCAAGCACAGACAGATAAGTTGAGATATGGCTTCGATAATCCAACAGCTGCCGCCACAACTCGCGTTTACTCTGATAAAGTGCACCTTTGAAAAGCGCAACCAGCACCGCAGATATTTCAGGCGGATACGCATTCTCAATTCGGGATGTGGATGGTAATGATTCTGAATTCACCGACCTGCTCCTTGTGTAAAAATCACCTGTGGTACTTTGACAACCTGCCCGATTTCTTCAAGCACAATGAACTCTTGCTGTTTATGATCAACTACAGCTGAATGATGTTCACCAGTATCATCACAGGCCATGTGTAAATACGTCATGATTTCAGCAACACCCTGTTGCGGCGGGAATAACACACATAATGCTGCCAGCGTAATTTGAGAGCGATGTTGCAAAGCAGATCGAATATGATCACGCAGTATGAATGGATCAACATAGTGCTGTTCATGCAGCAAGGACATGTCTATATCCGCTTCACCGAGCGCCAAAATTTCTGTTTCAATACATGGTGTTTGAGTCACACGATACAGATGGCGAGACATGGTTGAATTGACATCAACTTTGATCGCATCCAGCGTGCCTGTTGGTGTGTTAAATGGCAGGGTGTCTCGCAGCTTTACGGCTTGTTTTTCAACATTGCTAATGATGGCGGCAATGCGTTTGTTTTCCAGATAGGATTGATCATCCAGAAATTTGCGTAGCTGTGCAGAAAGCTGACTTTGTGTTTGATGCACTTTATCGCCAGCATCCAGCAAATTGACCCGCATCTGTGCTAAAAAGACGGATGACTCAATGCCAACCACATCTTCCAATGCCAAGACCTTGTCAATCACCACATCGAATTCATCCTGACGAGCTGGATTCATCAGATATTCCCAAAAAGCGCGGAAACTTTTGCCCTGATCATTTTCACGGATGACATCGTGCTCATGAAAAATATCATCCAATAATGTACCGCGTACGGCATCGCTGGTGGCAATTTTGGCGCGCGTTTCACGATCTAACTTACGAAAATTCTCTTCCACCTGACGAAAATCAGAAAGCAATGTTCGCGCAGTACTCTCAATTTCAAAATAACGCTCACGGATGCGTGTGCTGTCAAAAGCATCTATTTTTCCGGCACGAATTTGTACAATCTGATGATCTAGGCTTGCTTTTTGCCGCTCAAGTTCGGCAATGCGAAGTTCTGGGTCTTCTTCTGTCTGTTGTACCAGGTCCTGCAATAGACGAAAAATAGTCAACAGGCGGGATTCGGTGCCAACAAATTGTTTTTCTTCCAGAGAGCGTACCCATTCGATGGCTTTTTCCACTGAGGGCAGCAGGTCAAGTTCAGGCTCATCACTGCCATATTCGGGCAAGCGCATACTTAAAAATGGCGACTTCCCATCACACCAGTCATCAATATATTGTTGGGCAGATTTAGGGAATAGTTCATGCCCATAAGCTTCATGTAATGAATACAGTTGTTCATCCAGCGCCTGCACAGCTTCGGATAACGGCATGGAACGATGGTTTGGCGCAATAAACACCTGATGTAAAAATGAAATAATCAGCGGCGCATTTTTAGCGGCCAAAAGTTTTAATGCAGGATGTGTTTTCTTTAAATGAGCCAGCGATGCGTAGTCCATATGGGTGTTTTTATCCATCATGCTAACGCCATTGAGATGGTGCGTGTTAATTGTTTGACATCTTTAACGCTGGACATCAAATAAGCTGTTTTTTCATACGATTTAGAACCTTGCGGGTGTGTCAGTAACAAGGGTTTATGATGACCACGCATTTGTTTTATGAATGCTGGCAAATGATTACGGAATACCGCATCATTCATCGTCTCCATAAAACACCTCCAAACAAA
>CAYZJL010000279.1:0-2484 GCA_964478615.1 uncultured Zetaproteobacteria bacterium | reverse complement strand
TAATATATATGAGCAAAAAGAAGCAGCTGCCTACACACAGCCGCTCCCGTTTTTACGTTTCTATTTCAGTCGTTCAATGCCCAAACGCTTGAGGAAGGCTTTTTCGATGAACGGTTCAGATACACCGGTTTTCATTTTGCGTATGAAATACTTCTCAAAACCCACCTTGGCCACGTGCACCCAAGCACCGCCTTTCGCCCACACCATATTACGCGGTGGAATCTGAGGGTATGCAACCAGCGCCACACCGCCATTACCGAAGTCAGCCAAACAAATTGCGCCCCAAGTACCGCAGGCTTCCGGCTCTTCGCCTTTCAAATCATGGATAATGTTATGTACAATGGCCGTGGTCATGGATTCAATCATAAAGCCGGTTTTCGGTGTACCCACCATCAACGGTGTCGCTTCAACCGGTGGAATGGCCACGATCACCCCAGTGGCATAAATATTCTTAAAGTCAGGACTTTGCTGATAATCATTAATCTTGACCATACCCAGTGGATTAACCAATGCCTCACAGTTAGCAACCGGGCCAACACCGCGGAACGGCGGCATCAACATCGCGAATTTATGATCCAGTGATCCCGATGCAATCACTTCGGCGTTACGATCCACTTCTTCATAATCCAGTGTATGCTCATGCACAGCGGTTGTTCTACAGTTGGTGATAAATTTGATATCACGTTTTCTCAACTCGGATTCCAGCAGACCTTTGGAGTCTTCCACACCACCCAAGCCAAGGTGACCAATATAAGGCTCCGGAGTAATAAAGGTCATCGGTACTTTGTCACGAATCTTACGTCGACGCAGTTCCGTATCCAGAATACAGGCATATTCATAAGCCGGGCCGTAACACGATACACCCTGCACCGCCCCCACCACAATCGGCCCCGGGTTTTTACAAAACTCTTCAAACGCATTGTAGGCTTCCACTGCATGATCCACATGACAGATGGAGTGTGTATGTCCTTCCGGGCCCATACCCGGCACCAATTCAAAGGCCAGACGCGGACCAGTCGCAACAATCAGATAATCATAATCCAGGTTCTGGCCATTACCAAGGCGTAGCTTGCTTTCATCGGCCAGAATTTCATCCACCCCACAGGATAGGAAATTAATACCTTTTTTATTTAGATAGGGTGAGCACTCAAAACTAATTTGCTCTTTATCACGCCAGCCAATCGCGACCCACGGATTGGAGGGGGTGAAATGAAAATAATCCACATTGGATACAACCGTAACCTCATGCGTACCACCAAACTTTTTCAACGCATCTTTCATCTCATAAGCAGCAGGCATACCACCGATACCCGCCCCAATAATTACTACATGTGCCATACTTACTATCTCCTTCGACAGGGTATTCATCACTCCCTATCTCTGCATTTCATTCCTGCCTATAGGTCTCGCTCGATGGGTAACAGACGGCATACATACCGATACTTATATTACCCGACACCCTTACTCAGTTTCGCATATTATAATATGATAATATGATAAGTAAAGAGTTATTTAAGCGGGCACGAATGAATCCCCAACACCGTGTACAGCGGACAAAAGCTAAACACTGACGTTAAGGTAAACACAGCTCCCGCTCCAATTGCCACCATATTCCATGGGGCAAGCAGCGTTCCAAACACACCAAGCGCAATCAGCGCAAGGCCTGCCAGCAACCGAACAACCCGATCAATACCACCTACATTTGCTTTCATTTCATACCTCCTGCATGCATTCATGGGCACATGCTAGGACAATCAAAACATCCGTTCAGTGACATTGTCACCAATAGGCTTGGGTTAGTCGATGCGCTTTAGCACCGCAAAGTGCTGTATCCGGTGATTGCCCCAATCGATAATATATAACTCCCCACCTTGGTTCACGGCTAAACCGGTTGGCCCAGAAAATTGACCGGGTGCATCGCCTTTGCTACCCCAAGGTCACATCCTGATTCAGAGCCGTAGCACCGCCTGATTTACGCACCAGTTTGATTTGTGAGCGTAGAATCCCCACTCCTTCGGAAATGGGCAAGGCGCTGTTGAATGTAAGCGGCCCGGCGGCAGCACCCTCTGCAAAGGAGAACAGGCTGGTAGCCATGACCATGATCCACAGCAAACATGAAATAACAGCGTGCTTATGAAGTTGTTGCGATTGTTTCGGAGCGTGCAGTATCTGTTGGTTCCAAAGCATTGCCCAGAGCGCTGCCATTGCGCCGGTCAGTGGCTACCAGCATATACATCGCCGGTACGACAAACAGCGTGAACAGCGTGCCGATGGAGAGCCCGGTAAAGATCACCAGTCCCATCGAATAGCGACCGGCGGCTCCTGCTCCGCTAGCCAGAACCAGCGGCAATACACCGAGCACCATCGCAGCTGTCGTCATCAGAATCGGACGCAGACGCACACCGGATGCCTCGATAATCGCTTCCAGCTTGCTCTTGCCGGCCAGTTGCAATTCATTGGCAAACTGCACCATCAGAATGCCGT